>JBDHKT010000565.1:0-2052 GCA_039586255.1 Gemmatimonadota bacterium
CGTGACGATGACGATCGAGCTGATCATGCAGATCGCGATGGAAGACGGCTTGCGGTTCGCGATCCGCGAGGGCGGCCGCACGGTCGGCGCCGGCGTCGTAACGAAGATACTGGAATAGAGTAGGACCAACTGCTATGCCGGGAAATATTCGAATCAGGCTCAAGGCTTTCGATCACGCTGTGATCGACCAGACTGCAGCGGACATCGTCCGGACGGCGCAGAAGACTGGGGCGACCGTTCGGGGACCGATCCCACTGCCGACGCGTCGGCAGCGGTGGACGGTGCTGCGAAGCCCGCACATCGACAAGAAATCCCGCGAGCAGTTCGAGTTGAAGACGCATAAGAGACTGATCGACATACTCGATTCCAAGCCGGCGACGGTAGACGCTTTGACGAAGCTGGATCTACCGGCAGGGGTCGATGTCGAGATCAAGGTAGACTAGGTAGAACCGCGAATGCTCGGGCTAATAGGCAAGAAGATCGGCATGACCCAACTGTTCGCCGACGACGGGACGGCAGTTCCGGTGACGGCGATCGAGGCGGGCCCCTGCCCGATCATCCAGGTCAAGACCGAAGAGCGGGATGGATATCGTGCGGTACAGCTCGGCTTCGGTCGCAAGAAGCCGAAGCGGGCCAGCAAGCCCGGTCTCGGTCATACGGAGAAGGCGGGGCTCGACTACGTCCCGACGGTCGTTCGCGAGTTCCGGCTGGCCGATGGTGACGTGCTGGCGGATAGTCCGCACTCGCCGCTGCCCGGGACGGAAGCCGCTCCCGAGCCGGAGGCGGGTGAGGCCGCCGAGGCCGAGGCCGCGACCGAGGCTCAGGCCGCCGAGGCCGAGCAGAGCCTGCGGGTCGGCCAGGTGCTAACCGTAGAGATCTTCAGCGAGGGTGAGCGGGTGAAGGTCACGGGCCGCACCAAGGGACGCGGCTTTCAGGGCGTCGTGAAGCGGCACGGTTTCGCCGGCTTCCCGAAGACGCACGGACACCCGTCGGTCCGCCGGCCCGGTTCCATCGGGCCCGGCACCGATCCTTCGCGCGTAATCAAGGGTCGCAAGATGGCCGGCCAGATGGGAACCGAGCGCAAGACGATCCGCAACCTGCAGGTCGTGAAGATCGATCCGGAGCGCAATCTGCTGTTCGTGAGGGGTGCGGTTCCGGGCGCTCGTAACGGCTGGGTGTTCATCGGCAAACAGTGACGGATAGCGGTCGCTCGACAAGATAGAAGCTGAAAGAACGATGACGGCACCACTAAAGGCTCGGTACTTCAAAGCCGACGGCAAAGCGGGCAGCGCGCGGACGTTGCCGGCCGACCCGTTCGACGGAGTCGTGCACGAGGAGTCGCTCCACGCAGCGGTGAAAGCGCACCTCGCCAACCGGCGCCAGGGAACGGCCGCGGCGAAGACCCGTTCGGAGGTCAGAGGCGGCGGCCGCAAGCCGTGGCGGCAGAAGGGGACGGGGCGTGCCCGCGCCGGGACCATCCGGTCACCGATCTGGCGCGGCGGCGGAGTTGTCTTTCCGCCGACCCCACGCTCCTATCGGCTCGACCTGCCGAAGAAGGTACGGCGGCTCGCCAGGCGCTCGGCGTTCAACGCCCGGGCGGTCGAGGATCGGGTCATCGTCCTCGAGGACCTGTCGATGGAGAGTCCCAAGACCCGGGACCTGACGAAGTTGCTGGACAAGCTGGGCGTGGGAGACGAAAAAGTGCTGATCCTGACCGCCGAGCGGCGGCAGAACGTGTTCCTGTCGGCCCGCAATCTGCCCGACGTGGAGGTCCGGCCCTACGGCAACGAGTCGGCCTACGACGTACTCTGGGCGGATTCTGTCGTCATCGAGGAAAGCGCGCTGGAGTCCGAGGCGACGCATGCGTCCGAGGAGGCCGGCGATGCGTGATCCACGGCGGATAATCGTTCGGCCGATCATCACCGAGAAGACGACGGCGAGCCAGGCGGAGCACAACCAGTATGCCTTCGAGGTGCTTAGCGACGCGAACAAGCACGAGATCAAGCACGCCGTGGAGCATCTGTTCAACGTGCATGTTACGCAGGTCCGAAC
>JBDHKT010000044.1:0-8357 GCA_039586255.1 Gemmatimonadota bacterium
GGTTTGCCTGCGGGTATTTCCGGTCCAGCGCATCGGGCAATTCGACGTACCCGGCACCGTTGGCGCGGTTTCGCTCGTGCTGCTCGCGTACCTCCGCCAGGTGGGCAGACAACTCGTCCTTTACCGATGAGGGGAGCACGGTGACCCGATCCTTCGCCCCCTTGCCCCTCCGAACGCGAATCTCGCCGCGCTCGAAATCCAGATCTTTGACCCTGAGGTTCAAACACTCCAACAACCGCAGGCCCGAGCCGTAGAGCAACATGGCCACCAGCAATTTCGAACCTTGCAGGTGCTCGAACACCGCTCTCACCTCTGAGCGTGTCAGCACCACCGGAAGCCGCCGCGGCGCCTTGGCCCGCACAACGCCGTCCACCCACCCTAGCTTCCTGCCCAGCACAACCTTGTACAGGAAGATCAGCGCGCTCGCCGCCTGACTCTGTGTGGAGGCGCTGACCTTCCCTTGCTCCGCCAGGTACGTGAGGTATTGCTCGATCTCCGTCTCACCCATCTCGGCGGGATGTCGCCTACCGTGAAAGTGCACGAACCGCCGGATCCATCTCACGTATGCTTCTTCCGTCCGTCGGCTTCGATGCCGCACCCGCAGCGCCCCACGCACCTGTGTAAGGAGCTTGGGTCCCTTTTCCTGGTTCGCTTGTACGCTCGGGGCGGGCGCCGACATGGTCACGGCGCGAAGAGCTCGGCGAGCACGTTGAGGAGGGAGTCCTGCGCGCCCTTCGGTAGCGTCCCCAGTTTGCGGACCAGACGCTGCGAGTCGACCGTCCGAACCTGGCCGAGCACCACCTGGTAGTCGTTTCCGTCGAAGCGACAGCGGACCCGCGTCGGATAGGAGCGCCCGCGTGTGGTCATCGGCGCGACGATCACCGTGCGGATGTGACGGTTCATCTCGTCCGGCGAGATGACGACGCACGGTCGCGTCTTCTCGATCTCACTTCCGACCGTCCGATCCAGTTTCACCAGAAAGACGTCAAAGCGACGAGCTACCACTCCCACTCACCCTCGTCCCACGATGTCGGCAGGGCCTCCGCGTCCAGAAGCCGGTCATCCCCCAGCTCGGCCATCGCCGCTAAGCCGGCTTCCCAGCCCTCGCGGGGCCGGCCGACCGACCGGACGATCAACCTGCCTTCCTCCACCTCCAACTCCACTTCGCCGCTCAGCCCCGCAGATTCCAGAATCGGTTTGGGGATGCGAATCCCACGCGAGTTACCGATACGCACAAGCCGTGTCCTCATAGTAATTACATTGTAATTACGTAGACCAGAGAGCGCAACAGACTAAGCCCGGCGAGCGTCGCGCTATTAGGGTCGCCTACGGTCGGCGCCCTGGACTGCATCTAGAACGACACGATCAACCGATCGTCAACCGGCGCTTCTGAACGCGGCCGCGCACATCACTGCCGAGGCCAGCTGGTGCTCGACGCCGCCCGGCTACGGCGCTACTGCGCTGCGCGCACGGTAAAGCGCACGGTGTCGGTTTTGGCGTTGTGGATGCGGACGTGCAAATAATCGGCGAGAGCCACTATCACCACGTGCTCGCCGGGCTCGAGGTCTTCCAGGAGATGCTCTGTCTGCGCCTGGCCCAGGTGCACGATACCGGGCTCATTCGGGATCACCGCGCCTGCCGGTGTCGGCTCGCGGTCGATGAACAGGTGAAGGTGGCCGCTGTTCGGCTCATCGACGCCCGCCGGGCGAAGCGCGATGTGCTCGGCGGCGAGCGCGATCGTCAGGGCAGATCCGGTGACCTCGTCTCCATCTTGTGGCGCCATGATGACCGCCGCCGGCGTACTCTCGACCGTCGCCGACGATTCACCCTCCGGCTCGGCCTCCCGGCACGCCGCGCTCAATGCCGCGGCGAGCAGCGCGACGCCCAACGCCGGCCGCCAAAACGAACCACGAACCGTCCTTTTCATTCCGTCCTCCCGGCTATTGTGCAGCGGGCCCGCCGGGGCACTTTAGGCACCCCGGGCGGGCCCGGCAATGGAACCGCAGGCGACCGGGACTACTTATGGTTCGCCTCGACGGCGATCCCGACCTCTACGTCGGCGCCGACGACGGCTGTCATCGCCCAATTGCCCGTACCGACGCCGTAGTCGCGCCGGTCGAGCTTGGCCTCGGCCTGGAAGCTAGCGACCTCGGTGACACCGCCCAGCATCTCCCGCATCTGCTCCGGGATGTCCATCACGCCCAGCAGCTTGATGGGCAGCTCGACTTCCTGTGTCACGCCCTTGATGGTCAGCTCGCCGCGGGCCAGCAGCTGATCGGCCGCGGTCTGGGTCACCGAGCTGCTCTTGAACGTTATGTACGGGTAAGTCTCGGCCTCGAACCAGTCGCCGGAGCGCAGGTGGTTGTCGCGTCTCTCGTTGCCCGTGTTGACGCTGGCCACGGTGATCCGCACCTCGACACTGCTGTTCTCAGGGTTATCCGGATCGAAGGCGAGACCGATCTCGAAGTCCTCGAACTGCCCGCTCACCGGCGTGAAGAAGTGTCTAACCGAGAAGTTGATCTCGGTGTGGGGGGCGTCGACGTTCCAGGGTTCCACCGCCAAGTCGGCCGGCTGGCGACCGCCACCGGCGGCCATCGTCACCGCACCCAGTGCCATAAGTCCTGTAAAGATGAACGCTTTATACATCGGGTCCTCCATAGTGCCAAGTGTTCTATTGTGATCCTGTTCCCTTCTGGAGCGGAGAACAGATGGAGGCGGCCGATGGTTCCCGGAGCGTCAGTCGCCGGCGGGCGCCGGTGCGACGGCAGGTGCAGAGGCCCGAACGACGCCGCGCCGCTCGAACAGATAATAGAGGACGGGAATACTCGTAAGCACGAAGATGGTGCTGGCGATCAGTCCGCCGATCGTCGCCAGGGCCAGCGCGTTCCAGATCGTCGCGTCGATGGTCTCGCTGAACAGGATCAACGGCAGGAGGCCCACCACCGTAGTCAGCATTGTCATCAGAATGGGGCGCACCCGCTCCAGCGTCCCCTGGATGATCGCTTCCTTGAGCTCACTCCCCGCTCGACGGATCTCGTTGATGTGATAGACCACCAGAATCGCGTTGTTCACCACGATGCCCGCCATCATGATCACGCCGATGTAGGCCGAGCGGGTGAACGAGGCGTTGGTGTAGAAGAAGATCAGGAACACGCCGATCAGCGCCAGCGGCACGGTGAGCAGCACGACGAACGGAGCGCGCAGCGACTCGAACAGCGCCGCCGTCACCAGGTAGATGAGGATCACCGCGAAGGCTAGCACCGTGTAGATCTGCCGCTGCTCCTCATCGGTCCAGAAGATGTCGCGTTCCTTCTCGATCGAATAGCCGGCGGGCAGCTGGGTAGCGTCGACCGCGACGTCACGGACTTGATCCCCCAGTTTGCGCGGCCCGCGGAACTCCCAGCCCACCAGTCGCTGGTACTGCTGGTTCTCACGGACGATGCGGTTCAGCACCTCGCGGCGCCCGACCTGCGCCACGTCCGAGAGTCGGACGGCTTCGCCGGTCGCGGTCGGCACGAGCAGGCCCTGCAGGTCGGCGAAGTCGAACTCCTGGTAGCCCTCCAGCTTGACCGAGTAGGTCACCTCTTCGCCGCCGACCTTGATGCGGTTGAGGCTGACCTGCCCCTGGACGTTGCTCGCCACGTAGCGGAGCAATTCCTCGACCGAGAGCCCGTAGCCGGCCAGCCGCGGCCGGTTGACGCTGAGGCAGAACTCGAACGCCTTGTCGCTCCACCACCAGCTACTGACGTTGGTGTCGACCTCGCGCACCCGGTTGAAGCGGCTTAGCCGCCGCGCCAGGTCTTCGGCGATCTCGCGGACGATCTCGTAGTTGTAGCCGAGCAACTTGATCGTGTAAGTAGGCGGCGAGCCGCCGCCGCCGTAGAACGACGGCCCGAACCCGTAGACCCGCACCTCGGCGCCGGCGAACAGGTACGAGTATGCCACCATCTGCTCCTTGATGGCGACCGGCACGTACGTGTTCTCGAGCGAGTCCGGGAAGGTGACCTGCATGTACGCGCGTTCCGGCATCACGTTGGCGGTGAAGCGCTCGATCTCGGGGATCGTCGCCAGCTTCGTCTCGAACTCGCGCACCAGCTGGTCCGTGCGCTGAAGCTCCGCACCGCGCGGCATGTTGAAGATGATCTGGATATACGTCTCCTGCCCCCAGCCGCGACCCCAAACCGCACCCTTCACCACATGTTTGTCGAACAGCCGATAGCTGCCGGCGAAGGCGCCGACGGTGAGCAGGATGACGATGATCGGATGGTCGAGGGCGAACGACAGGACGCCGCGGTAGAAGCGGACGTAGAACGGGTGCTTCGCCGCCGCGCCTGGGCCGCGCACGCCACCCGCCAGGGCGCGCGCCGCCAGGCCGGGCACGAAGGTGAAGGCCACGAACAGCGAGGCCAGCAGGCTGAAGCCGACGGCGTAGGCGAACGGCAGATAATAGAGGCGAAGCTCGCCCTGCAGATACAGGAACGGCAGGAAGACGATCACCGTGGTGAACGTGCCGGCCACGATGGGCAGCGCCACCTGCCGGGTCCCCTTGTCCGCCGCCTCGCGCGACTCCTCGCCACCGGCGCGTCGACGCCGGTAGATGTTCTCCAGCACGACGATCGAGTTGTCCACCATCAGGCCAAACCCCATCGCCAGTCCGGCCATCGTCAGCACGTTCAGGCTGAACTTCCCGAAATAGAGCAGGTTGATGGCGATCAGCACCGAGAAGACGACGGTGGCAAAGACGATCCCGGCGGTGCGGAACGAACCGAGGAAGAGAAGCAGGACCAGGAAGATGACGATCGCCGCGGCCAGAGCTCTCAGCCGCAGGTCGGTCAGCTGGCGCTCGATCTCCTCGCTGCCGTCGTACTCGAGGGTGAGGCGCGTACCGGCCAGAAGCTCGCCGCGCATCTCGTCGACATTCGCCTTCACCTCTTCGGCCACGCGCAACGCGTTCGTGCCGACGCCGCGGACCAGGGCGATCATGATCGCGGGACGCCCGTCGATCCTGTAGAACTGCGTCGGGTCGGCAGTGCTGTCGTGTATCCTCGCGACATCGGCGACGCGAATCACCTCGCCGGTACCGAGCGTGTCGGGCACGACGATCAGCGACTCGAGCTCCGCCGCCGCCTCGACATCGTTACGGATCGAGACCACCCACTCGGTGTTATCGCGGCGCAGCTTCCCCGCGGTGCGGATGAGCTCGGCGGCGTTCAGTGCCTGGGCGACCTCAGTCGGTCGCACGCCGAAGGCTTCCATACGGCTGCGGTCGAGCTCGATACGGATCTCGCGGTCGTCACCGCCCCAGACCGCCACCTCCTCGATCCCATCGAGCGCCACGAGGCGCGGCCGCAGCTCTTCCTCGGCGTAGTTGCGCAACCGCTCGAACGTGTAGCTGCCGGAGAACGTGTAGCGCATGTCGACACGCTCGCCCGTCTGGAACTCGCGCGGGATGTAGAGCGTGATCTGCGGCCTCACGTCAGGCGGCAGGTCGTCACGGATCGACTGGATCCGCTCGCCCAGCTCGAGGCGAGCGAAGTCCATGTCGGTGCCGCGGGCGAACTCGACGGTGATGCTCGACTGCGCCTCGCTCGATTCCGACTCGATCTTGCGGACGCCGCGGACCTGCTGGGTCGCCGACTCGAGCGGCGCGGTCAGGAAGGCCTCGACCACCTCGGGCGAGGCGCCCGGCCAGTTCGTGTTGATGCTGAGCTGCGGGTACTCGACGTCGGGCAGAAGCTCGACCGGGATGTCAAGGAACGACGCCACACCCACCACGGCGATGGCGATGTAGATCATCGCCACCGTGGTCGGCCGGTTGATCGACAGCCTAATCACGATGTCGCCTCCGCACGCGCCGTCGCACCGGTGCGCGCCAGGCCCCGCAGACTCTCGAGGCTGGCGTAGATGACCGGTACCACGATCAGGGTGAGCAGCGTCGCGGAGATGAGGCCGCCGATCACCGCCACCGCCAGCGGCGCCCGCAGGTCCGCGCCGGCGCCGAGCCCCAAGGCCAACGGCGTGAGGCCGAGCACCGTCGTCGCGGTGGTCATGATGATGGGACGCAACCGCACGCGGCCCGCTTCCAGGATCGCCTGGCGCAGCGCTGCGCCCTCACGCCGGTACTGGTTGATGAAGTCGACCTTGATGATCGCGTCGTTCACCACGATCCCCACGAGTATCACGAAGCCGATCAGGCTCATCACGTTGACCCCATCACCGGCGACCGTCAGCGCCACCACCGCTCCTATCGCTGCCAGCGGCACGGCGAGCATGATGGTGAACGGGTGGACGACTGACTCGAACTGAGCGGCGAGGATCATGAAGACGAGCGCCAGAGCGAGCCCGAAGGCGAGTGCGAGCGAGCGGAACGACTCGCGCATCTCCTCGTTCACGCCGCCGACCTCGTAGCGCATGCGCGGCGGCATCTCGAGGCCGGTGAGCGCGGAACCTATGGCGGCGACGGCCGCGTCGAGACCTCCGCTGGCCACATCGGCATAGACCGGGACCACGCGCCCCTGGCCGTCGCGCAGCACCTCGACCGGCGCCAGCGTTTCGCGCCAGGTGATCAGCTCGCGCACCGGCACGCCGCCAATCTGGAACTCGAGCAGGTTGTTGAACTCGCGGCGGATCTGTTCCGGTGGACGCACGAGCACGTCGATTCTGCGATCGAAGTCGACGAAGCGAGTCGCCACCAGACCGCGCATGTAGGCCTCGATGGCGTCGGCCACCTCGCGCACGGTGAGCCCGTGACGGGCGACGCGCTCGCGCTCGATCTCTATCTCGACCTCGGGCTGGCCTCGCAGCAGGCCGATGCGCACACCTGTGAGCATAGGCAGTGCGCTCAGCCGACCTTCGATCTGACGCGCCACATCGAGCGCCGCCTCGAGATCTTCACCTCGAACCCGTACCGCGATGTCCGCTTCGCCGACACCGAGGACACGGCCCAGCTCGGTGGCGCGCCCCGTTTCGAACGTCAGAGCCTCCCCACTCAGCAGGTCGCCGACGCCGGCACGCATCCGCCCTACCGCGTCGGCCGTCCGCTCGCCGGCCCGCAGACGGACATCGAGGGCCGCTGTGTTCACGCCGGTTGCCTCTCGCTCGGTCACCTCGGCCGCCTCGGCGCGCCCGACGCGTGCGAAGGCGGCCTCGGTGGCCTCGTCCTCCAGCGCCAGGGCCTCCAGTTGCCCGGTCACCTCATCGGTCGTCTCGAGCGGCGTGCCCAGCGGCAGCTCGATCCGCGCTCGGTACGAGCCCTCATCGACCCGCGGCAGCAGATCGCGCGGCAGCCCGTACCCGAGGGCCACGGCGAGGGCGAAGACTGCGGCCGCCGTGGCCAGCGTGGCGCCTCGATGATCGATGGCCCATTCGAGCAGCTGGTGGTAGCGGTCCGCGAAGCGGTCGAACCAACGATCGAAGACCCGGAAGATCGGCCGGCTCAGCGCCGCCAGCGGCCTGGCGATGAGGCCGCCCCAGAACACGACCAGGGCGGCGGCCAGCGCGAAGCCCACCCTGAAGACCGACCCAACGAGCGCACCGATCCAGCGCGTCAGAATCGATGGCCAGCGCCACCAGCGCGCCCGGCCGCCGTAGCGGGCCCGCGCCTCCTCTACATAGCGACCGACGGGTGGGAAAAGGCGCCCGGGCTCGTACCCTGGACTCCGTGGTACACGGGCTTCGTCCGATGTCCGGATGCGCGCGGCGATCATCGGCAACAGCGTCAGTGCAACGAGCAGCGACGCGAGTAGCGAGACCGCCACCGCGATCGACAGGTCCTTGAACAGCTCGCCGGCCACGCCCTTCACATAGATGATTGGGCCGAAAACGGCGATCGTCGTGAACGTCGACGCGGTGATCGCCGCCTGCACCTCGCGCGCGCCCAGCCCGGCGGCCGCGGCCGCCGCCAGCCCGCGCTCGCGGTGCCGGAAGATGTTCTCGAGCACGACGATCGAGTTGTCGACCAGCATCCCGACACCGAGTGCCAGGCCGCCGAGGCTCATGATGTTCAGGCTCACGCCAGTTAGGTAGAGCAGCCCGAAAGTAAGGATCACGCTGATCGGGATCGACAGCGAGATCGCCCCCGGGTAGCGCGCATCGTGCAGGAACAGGAAGAGCACCAAGAAGGCGAGCACGGCACCCAGCCCCAGAGCCTGCACGACGTTCGTGATCGCGTCGCGGATGAAGCCGGCCTGCGACGACGCGATGGCCAGCTGGACGGCCGGGTACTCGAGGTGCAACTGCTCGAGCACCTCGTCCACCCGCTCGGCGACCTGCACCGTGTTCGAGCCCGCCTCCTTATATAGGAGTAGCCCCACCGACTCGCGGCCGTTGTAGCGGGCGATGGTCTCACGGTCCGCGAA
>JBDHKT010000566.1:0-2049 GCA_039586255.1 Gemmatimonadota bacterium
ATCCACAGCTTCGTGAAAGCTACTCCGGACGAGCGGTCTCGATACGGTTTGAACCTGATGGTCTCCGGCCTGCTCATCGGTATTCTGCCGGTGATGATCATCTGGCTGGTCTCGATCTTCGCTCCCAACGTCATCCTACCGGGCTCCGACTTCTTCTTCCTGACCGCGGTGCTGATACCGATCACCATGGCGCTGGCCGTCATGAAGGCGGAAGCCGCTGCGGCACCGGAGCCTGCACCTGTCATGTAGAGGAACGATGCGGAGATCATTCAACGCTTCGTGCGAAACCCAACTGAAGGGAGGACAAGCATGACCGGCAAGTACACTACTCCATTCCTGGTAGTGGGCGCGCTCTTCGTCCTATGGGGCGTCGTCGGACTATTCGACATGGGCAACATCCCCTACTCCGGGTATCTCACCGGCCCGGACAACACGGTGATCGAGGTCGACGAGGGGAGCCCCGCCGAGGCGGCCGGCCTGACGGTCGGGGACCGCGTCACCAGCATCAACGGCGTTTCAATTGAAGACACGCCGGCGCTCACCCGGATGCCCAGGGCGCAGATCGGCGAGACGCGCACCCTCGAGGTGGAGCAGACCGCCGAGACAACGTTGGCGGCGGGCGAGGAAGGCCCCGTCACCCGAGAGGTGGGGATCACGTTCGCGGCCCAGCCCGGGAAATACGTCGCGCTGACCTGGGCCGGGTTCATTATAGGTCTGTGTTTCCTCGGATTCGGGTTGCTGGCCTACATGAAGGCGCCGAACCGCAGCTCCATGTTATTGGCCATAACCGGACTCTGCCTGGGTGGCGCGTTCCTCGGCGGCCCCTACATCGGCTCCTACGCACTGCGTACGATAGTCGCCACTTTCTTCCTCATGCTCGTCTTGCTCGGCTTCGCGACTCTGCTCCACTGCCTGATGGAGTTCCCGAAGGCGAAGGCGATGCTCGGAAAGGCGCACATTACGAAGGTGCTCTATGCGCCGGCGGTATTGATGGCGCTCTTCTTCCTCTGGCTTATCATCTTCGAGCCACGAGGGACGAGCGCGCTCAACACTGTGGCCAACGTACTCGTGGGCATCTTCGTGGTCGGCTACTTCAGCCTAGCGCTCGTCGCTTTGATCCACAGCTTCGTGAGAGCCACTCCGGACGAGCGGTCTCGGTACGGTCTGAACCTGATGCTCGCCGGCGTGCTCCTCGGGCTACTGCCAGTGACGATCGCTGCGCTGATCGCGACCTTCGCGCCGACCGTCATACTTCCCGGCTCCGACTTCTTCTTCCTGACCATGGTCCTGATACCGATCACCATGGCGCTGGCCGTTATGAAGTCGGAACCGGCGCCGGCAGCTGAGCCCGCACCCGTGATGTAGCAGCAGCCACTTTGCAGAGAGACGCGCGGGCGGTGGCGTAAGCCACCGCCCGCTTCACTTTCACGGATTATTGTTAGCCGGCGCCCCGAGTAGCATATTGCCAAAACCACGTAGTCAACTTTGCCCCGCGGCGGACGCAGGCACCCGTCCGCCACGGCGTCGTGCGCGCCAAACCGCAAGGGGCCCACCGCCTCGATCCGAAGGAGTGCGCCTATGGCTCGATTCACCCTCAAGGTCAACGGTGAGACGCACAGGAATGTGAACGTGGACCCCGACACCCCGCTGCTTTGGGTGTTGCGGGACACGCTCGGTCTCACCGGCACGAAGTTCGGTTGCGGCGCCGGCCTTTGTCGCTCCTGCACCGTCCACATGGACGGCGACCCCGTGCCCTCGTGCGCGATCCCGGTCTCCAGTGCCGAGGGCAGTGAGATTACGACGATAGAGGGCCTGTCAGAGAACGGCGGCCATCCGGTGCAGCGGGCCTGGCTCGCAGAACAGGTGCCGCAGTGCGGTTACTGCCAGCCCGGCCAGATCATGGGCGCCGTCGCGCTTCTGGCGAAGAACCCGAAGCCGGACGATGCCGACATCGATGAGGCGATGTCGCCCTACCTGTGCCGCTGCGGGACGTACCAGCGGATCCGCCGTGCCATCCACCTCGCTGCTGAGGAGGTGTGAGATGAGTAC
>JBDHKT010000567.1:0-2042 GCA_039586255.1 Gemmatimonadota bacterium
CGGAACGCGAAGGAGTTGGCCGCGGCCGCCGGCGAGTGGACGGTCGCCGCGTACATGAAGGCCCAGCTGGATCGACTGAGCGCCGGCGACTACCTGGGGCTGCTCGCCTACGTCGCGATGAACGACGAGCACGACGCGGAACTGCAGGCCATCCGTCACCGAGTGCGGGACGCCCGGCGCGTCGCCACCTGCCTGGGGTACGGTCCCCGCTTTCTCCACTCGACGGGCCAGGCCTACAAGGGTGGACCCAATACCGGTGTCTTTCTGCAGATCACCTGCGACGACGCGGCGGACCTGCCGGTCCCGGGCCAGAGTTACACTTTCGGCACCGTCAAGGCGGCCCAGGCCCGCGGCGACTTCGAGGTCCTGGCGGAACGAGGGCGCCGCGCGCTTCGCGTGCATCTGGGTAGGGACGTGCCGGCCGGACTGAAGAAGCTGCGCGAGCTGATCGAGCGGGCGACCGCCTGAGCGGCTCGCTGTAATAGGAGAACGGGTCATGGAACTTGGAATGGTTGGACTGGGAAGGATGGGCGCGAACATGGTTCGCCGCCTGATGCGCGGCGGTCACGACTGCGTCGTCTTCGACCTGGGTCCGGAGGTCGTGAAGCGGCTGGAGAGCGAAGGCGCGACAGGAGCGACGTCGCTGGAGGAGTTCGCCGAGAAGTTGAGTAAGCCGCGTGCCGCTTGGGTTATGGTACCGGCCGGCGAGCCCACCGACAAAACGGTGATGGCGCTGGCCGAACTATTCGACCCCGGCGACATCATCATCGACGGCGGCAACTCGTATTTCAAGGACGACCTGCGCCGCGAACGGCAGCTGGCGGAGAAGGGGATCCACTATGTCGACGTCGGTACCAGCGGCGGCGTCTGGGGCCTCGAGCGCGGCTACTGCATGATGATCGGCGGCCCGCAGGAAGCGGTGGAGAGGCTAGACCCCATCTTCGTGACGCTTGCTCCCGGCGTGGGCGAAATCGAGCGCACGCCGGGGCGCGAGGATGACCCGGCCCGCGTCGAGCACGGCTACCTGCACTGCGGGCCCGCCGGTGCCGGCCATTTCGTCAAGATGATCCACAACGGCATCGAGTACGGCATGATGCAGGCGTACGCCGAGGGCTTCGATATTCTGAAGAGCGTCGGGCGCTACGACCTCGACCTCGCAGAGATCGCCGAGGTCTGGCGCCGCGGCAGCGTCGTCACCTCCTGGCTCCTCGACCTCACCGCCACGGCGCTCGTCAAAGACCCGCAGCTATCCGCTTACAGCGGCTTCGTCCAGGACTCGGGGGAAGGGCGCTGGACCATTCTCACCGCCGTCGAGGAGGCAGTGCCCGCCGACGTGCTCTCGGCTTCGCTCTACGCCCGCTTCCGCTCGCGCCAGGAGCATACGTTCGCCGAGAAAGTATTGTCCGCTATGCGACATGGCTTCGGTGGTCACACGGAAGGCCGGTAGACGGTGGGCGGTGGGCGGTAGGCGGTGACTGCCTACTGCCTACCGCCTACTGCCCACTAAGAACACAGAAGTGACAATGATGAACGGCACGCAAACCAACAACGCCAAACCGGCAGGACCCTGCGCGATAGTAATATTCGGCGCCGCCGGCGACCTGACGCGCCGCAAGCTCATACCCGCGCTCTTCAACCTGGCCGAGGCCGGGCTGCTGCCCGACGAGTTCGCCATCGTCGGGCTTGCACGCCGACTCGACGACGAGGAGTTCCGCCGGCAGTTGCGGGATGAGGCGCGCCGGCACCTGACGGGCGAGTTCCGGCAGGAGACCTGGGATTGGCTGAACGAGCGGGTGTATCGCGTGGTCGGCGACCTCAGCGACCCGGAAGCCTACGTGCGGCTCAAGGAGACTCTTGCGAAGGTCGATGAAGAGCGGGGGACCGGCGGCAACTACCTGTATTATCTGTCGACGCCGCCCAGCTTCTTCTCCGAGATCCCGCGGCGTCTGAACGAGGTCGGCCTCGCACGCGAGGGTGACGACCGGTGGCGGCGCGTCATAGTCGAGAAACCGTTCGGCCACGATCTCGAGTCGGCGCGCTCG
>JBDHKT010000568.1:0-2042 GCA_039586255.1 Gemmatimonadota bacterium
GGTCCCGAACCGACTATGCTCGGATAGCCGACCCGCTCCGCACCACGCGAGTGGAAGACGTACTCGATGACGGCCTCGAGCTCATACTCGTACATTCCGGGCCGAACAGCCTTCATCGCCTCGCGTTGAGCCTCGGCAGTGATGTCGATCGCGCGGCGCAGGCGGGCGAGCTCGACCGAATCCTTCACCACGCGTAGCTCTGCGAGTGGCGCCCCCACATCGGAGATCGTGCGGCTCGAAGCCAGCGCCAGCTCGACGAACTCCTGCGTCTGCGCCGTTTCCTCCCCCATCGGCAGGTAGAGCCGTCGATATTCCCGGAGAGCCCAGCCCGAAGCGAGCTGGTTGACCACATCCGACTCGAACTGGGAAACAGGGCGCACTTCCTTGATCCCCGTCCTGCGCACGGCTTGCTCGCCGGGGCCGAGTCGCGGACCCGTCCACGATTCCGACATCGGATTGCGCTCGGGCAAATAGAGCACGGTCTTCCCGGGTCCCGTCTCCGGCTTGAACATCACCAGCCACGAGCCCGGCGTCTCGAGCCCGGTGAGGTAGTAGAAGTTGTTGTTCTGCCGGAAATCGGTGTCCTGGGGGTGCTCAAAGAAGTCACGGGGATCCGCGCTGCGGATCAGGACGATGCCGGGCTCCAGCAGATCGAAAAGGGCCGCACGGCGACCCTCCAGGACCTTCGCCGGTATGGACGCGCTGTCGGGTTCCGCGACGGCTCCCGGCAGGTCGGCCGCGGTCAGCGGCACGGATAGCAGCACGCACGCAAGTGTGAGGACGGTCGACAAAAAGGCACGGCTCGTTGGGCTAGGGCTGGGCATCGGCGCTCCCGGTCGGTTTAGGGAATGAGAAACGATCATCAGCGATCAGCTGCGCCTCTCTGGGCGCCGCGGGCGCTTCAGCTTAGCAACCACGCCCGACTTCAGCAAGCGCTCCGGCCTTGTAAGCGGGGGCCCAGAATTCTATCTATTATAAGCAGGTTCCGCAGCTACGGGACCGATCCCTCGATCTGGGGACTCCGGACGCCGCCCTCGAGCGGGCGCCGGGTTCCCTTCACCGATGAGGACCCGAAGGTAACGCATGGGCGACGTGAGATTACCTGCCGCTGGACTTATCGACCTGCGGCGAGCTGTTGAGGATACCGCGACGCAGGACGGGGTGCGCGCACTCCGCGAGGCGGGGCGGCGGCTGGCGGGAGATGCGGAGTTGGCGATCGCGGAGGGCGGCGGCGGTCCGCTACCGGCGTTGCCCCTGGCCACGTTCTGGTCGGAGCTGAACCGTTACTTCCATGAGGCCGGCTGGGGCAGGATCGCGCACCAGGAGCTGAACGCGGGTGTCGGGGCGGTGGTGGCCAGCGACTGGGCCGAGTCCGATCCCAACGAGTCCCGCGGAGCGCCCGGCTGCCACATCTCGACGGGGCTTCTGGCCGAGCTGTTGACTCGGGCGGTCGGCCAGCCGGTGGCAGTCATGGAGGTGGACTGCCGATCGCAGGGCAATGACGCCTGCCGTTTCATATTCGGCTCACCGGTCACCCTGCTGAACGTTCACAAGAAGCTGGCCCTGACCGGCAACCTGGAAGACGCGCTCTCCGCCGTCTAGCCGTCGTGGCCACCGGGGCTCCGGCGGCCGGTCGCTCGACACCACCCTCCCCCGCGCGCGGTGATGAGCAGGATTCTTGCACTCGACTACGGCGAGCGTCGGATCGGGATGGCGGTCAGCGACCCCACGCGCACCATCGCACAATCGCTACCCACCATCCTGCGGCGGCGGCGGCGGCGGCCGCCGTACACGAAGATCATCGAGACCATCGAGCAGTGGGAGATCGATACCGTCGGGGTAGGCCTCCCGATAGACATGAGCGGTGAGGAGGGCTCACTCGCACAGACGGTGCGGGAGTTCGGCGAAGGACTCGAGCGCCGCGCCGGGGTCACCGTGGAGTACTGGGACGAGCGCCTCAGCTCGGTTCGCGCGCAGCGCGAGCTGGCGCAGCTGGACAAGCCTGTGAGGTCGCGAGGCGACAAGGAGCGAATCGATGCCAT
>JBDHKT010000045.1:0-8304 GCA_039586255.1 Gemmatimonadota bacterium
CTCCGGGTACTCGGCCATGATGTGGTGATCGGTCGTCAGATACGGCTCGCACTCGCAGCCGTTGATGATGATGGCGTCGAGCTCGGTATCGGGCGGCGGCGACAGCTTCACGTGCGTGGGGAACGCGGCGCCACCCAGACCTACGACCCCGGCTTCCTGGACCGCCTTCACGACGTCCTTGGGAGAGAGTCCCTCCCAGCGCGGCACGATACGGGGCCGCGGCGCCTGCGCCGAATAGCGATCGACGGCGATACGGACCGCCGGCTTGTACGTGCCGTCCGGGTGCGGCCAGAGGTCGATCCCGGCGACGCTGCCGCTGGCAGAGGCGTGAACGGGCGACGAGATGAAGCCGTCGGCGGCGGCGACCTTGTCGCCGCGCTCGACACGGTCACCCTCCGAGACGATCGGCTTAGCCGGTGCCCCGGTGTGCTGGCTGAGCGGAAGGACGACCTCGTCGGGAAACGGCATCCGGCGGATCTTTTCCTTCTCGGTCAGCTCCTTGAGCTCGGGCGGGTGTACGCCGTGTCTGAATGTGCCGCGTCGTCGGGCCATGTTTCGGTGCGTCGGTGCGTCGGTGCGTCGGCGCGTCGGTAAGCCGGTGCGCGACGACCGACGTACCGGCGTACCGACGTACCGGCGTACCGATTATCCTTCTAGTTAAAGGGCTCAGCCCGTTTGATCCACTTCTGGAGATCTTTTTCTTTCGCATTGAGCGGGGTCCCCGGATGAATGATCCTCACCGGACAACGCTCGGCGGCCGTCACCATCTCCCTGAACGTACCGGCCTTCGGGTCCTTGATGTACGCCTGCTTCTTGTCGTTGTAGGCGAACAACTTCTTGTTCAGGTTCGTGCATTCGTTGCAGGTGGTGCAGCGAGCCGACTCGATGTACGGCTCCATCACCAACCCTTCTTCTTCCTCAACGGCCGGCGCCTCGGCAGGCGCGGCGGCCGTCGCCGCAGCCGGTTCCGCCACCGCGACCGCCGCTCCACCAGCGGGTGCCGTTCCGATGTCGAGCCCGGACACGTCCATCGTCAGCGGTTGCAGGCCCGGCGTCGACTCGGCCCGCGTCAGGAGATCGGCCACGGTCAACGTGCCGTCGCCCGCCCGCAGCAAGCCTTCGGCCAGACGCCGCGCCACGACCTGCGGGTACTTGGTTCTGAGGTCGGCCAGCTTCGCCTCGTACTCGGCACGCAGCGTGGCAGCCTTCTTCTCGAACTCTTCCTCGAGCTCGCCCTCGACGATCGAGCGCGCCTCGTCCGTCGCCTTGAGCCCAGCCATCTCCTTCAACTGCTCCCACAACAGCAGGCGGTCCTCGGCGAGCTGGACGATCTCGTCGGAGACCGACAGCCGATTGAGGCGCTTCTCGAGGTCGATGGCGTATATGTAAGGCCGCTGTCCGTTCCGCTCATCGGTCGGGATATCGAGGTACTCGGCGAACGGGACCAGTTCCTCCTCGTCTACGCCGGCCGGAAGCTTCTTGAAGTGTTTTTTGAAGCGCGACTCGGTGGCTGCCCAGTCGGCGATCGTCAGCGGGAGCTCCATCGTCTGCTCCGCGCCTTCGTCATCCACGTACTTGAGCTCGTACTCCGGCCACCGGTCGTCGACCGACGGGTTACCCTCGAGGTCGAGGCGCTCGGTCATCGTTTCGCCACCGTCCGGGTCGTAGACCAGGAACGGGAAGGCCCTGCTCTCCAGCGACAGGCGCGCCGCCTGCGTCGCCTGGTCGTCGCCCAACCCGTGCTCGGGCGGGCAGGGACAGTGCAGGATGAAGACCGCCGGGTTCCGGCCCTGTAGCCCCTTGATCACGCCGCCCAGCAGGTGCGTCGGTGATGCCTGGGAGGACTGGAGCACGTAGGTCCCGCGGTGGGCCATGGCGATGAGCGCCATCTCCTTGCGGATCTCCTCTTTGCCGTGCTGATCCTTACCGTAGGCGGCCATATCGGAGACCTGGCCGGTGAAGCCGCTCGTGCAGGCCTGGCCACCCGTGTTCGAGTAGACCTGGGTGTCGAGAACGATGATCCTGATCGGCTTGCCCGAGGCCATGAGCCGCGAGGCGTTCTGGAAGCCGATGTCGAGCATCGCTCCGTCGCCGCCCACCGCGAAGATCGGCGGACAGAGGCCGAACTCGTCGTCGGTGAACTGCCGCCAGTCGAACTTGGCGAAGAACGGATCGTGCTCTTCCGGATCGTACTCGCCGGCCAGTTCGAGCTCGGCGCGTCGGATCGCGATGAACCCGTTGGCCATCTTCCGCATCTGACCCTCGAAGATGCCGATCGCGATCGAGGGCGCATCCTGGAAGAGGTGGTTGGTCCAGGGGAACGGGTATGGGTTGTAAGGGTACGTGCTCCCCCAAACCGACGAGCAGCCCGTCGCGTTGGTGAACGCTGTAACCGAGCGCCCCCTACCGCTGGGACCTTCCGTGTAGCGCCAGTGCAGGTCCTTCAGATCGCGGATCATGCTGGCGATCCTCTCTACCGCTGCCTTCTTGGAGCCTTCGAGCGGGATGTCGACCTCGCCGCTTTCCTCACCGCTCACGGCGTCGAGGTCCGCATCGGAGGCGAGCAGTTCGCGCGCCTTCGCGTCGAGCTGCGCCAGCAGGTCCTCCAACTTCGCCGCGTGCTGCTTGACCCGCGGCTGCACCACGGCATTCACCGCCGACAGTATCAGGTGGATACCCGTCTTTTCGGCGCAGCCCATGCAGGAGCCGTCGCCGCCGTACATCGAGCGGTAATTCTCCTTCTTGAGCAGCAACGACGAGAGGACGCCGATCCCTTCCTCGAGGTTGGCGATGTTGATGTAGCGGTCATCGGTGTCCGGGAGCCACTCCCACACCTTCCAGTTGCGCCGCAGCTTCTCCACCACCTCCTCGTCCTGCTTCACGGTGACCAACGCCTCGTCGGGGCAGACCTCGACGCACAGGTTGCACCCCTTGCAGGCCTGCGGATCCACAGTAATCGAGAGGAGGCCGCCGCTTCCCTTCTCCTGCGATTCCGGTATGTCGAAGAAGGGCGCCGTCTTGGCGATCGGGAACTCCAAAAGCGCCAGGTAGACCGGAGTGAACTCCTCATCCAGCGCCTTCTGTCGCTCGGCATCCCAGCCCAGCTTGTCCACGACGTTCTTGTAGGCCTGCGAGAGGACGTCACCGAAGTTGTGGAACGGGACGCCCTTCATGATCTTGCGCGACTCGTTGGCCAGCGGCTTGACGATCTGGCGCATACGGTCCAGCGAACGTCCGTTGGAGGCGGAAGCGATCGCCGCCTCGATGACCTGCTCGACGCTGTTCACCAGGCCGGGGATCGCCATGTCCGGACACACCGTCCAGCACTGGCCGCATCCCGTGCACTTGTCCGCGATGAATTCCGGCACCTCGAAGCGCACATCCGTCATGTCGCGGATCGTGCTCGTCGCCGCCGGAATCGCGCTGAGTGCAGCGAACGGGTCGGCGATGGGCTCATCGCCGGTCTTGTACAGGTAGGCCACCTGCTCCCAGAAGCGGCCCGGGTTACCGAAGCCGTCCTGCCAGCCTGTTCCGTCGAGGACCGCCGGCATCTGCGGCGTGCGCGCCGCCTCGTCACCGGCGACCTCGAGCGTCGCGTGGTCCAGCTCGATAGCCTCGTCGAAGCCGCGCCGGATCACCCGCAGGTTGTCCTCGACGACGCGCTCACCCAGGTGGCCGAACTTCTTGTTCAGCTGGGCCCTGATCCCGTCGAACAGTTTCTCCTCGCTTAGCCCCTCGCGCTCCATCAGCGGCGAGACCTTGAAGAAGGCACCCATGAATGCCGCGCCCTGCATGCGGTAGCGGAGCTCGGGATCGGAGGCCTCCTCGGTCGCGATCTTGAACGCGTCGACGGAGAAGACCCTCAGCTTCCGCTCTTTCATCTCGCGCCGCGCGGAAGCCGGGAAAGTCTCCCACAATTCGCCCGGCTCGAGATCGCTCTGGATGACGAACACGCCGCCCTCCTCGAGCCCGGCCAGCGGATTCGAGTGACGGAAGACGTTGGGATCCGGTGATAGCACGACGTTCACGTGCTTGAGCTCGGCGTTGAGCCGGATGGGCTCCTTTGCCAGCGTGCCGTAGAACGTGGTCGGCTGGCCTTTCTTCTCCGACCCGTACTTCGGGTTCGCCTTGATGTGCCAGCCGAGCAGCTCGAACGCCGTCATCGCCAGGTTCTTGCCCGTCGTGATAGCGCCCCAGCCACCGATCGAGTGGATGCGGATGGAGACCGAGCCCTCGGGCAGCAGGTTGATGTCACCGGCCGGATCGAGCGCCAGGTGCGAGAGATCCGGGTACGATTCGAGCAAGCGCTCCTGCCAGATCTGCAGCTTCGGCAGCCGGGTGCCAGCCCGGATGAAGTCGATCCCCAGATAGAACAGCCGCCTCCCCTGACCGCCGGGCAGCATGTTATCCACCGCGGCGATGAGATCGCCGGGCTGCAGGTCACGGCTCCCCATGCCGAAGACGCCGGAGTAGAACTCGGGCACCTCGTCGGGCTTGATGGCGGCGAGGCCCAGGTGCGGCCGCACGCCGTTCTTCGCCCGGCCGTTCTCGATCGCCCGGCCCATAGCGGCCCGCACCTCCCGAAGGATCGGCAGGTCGACGGCCAACGGCTGGTCGGTGCGCTCGAGCACGGCGACGCCCTTCTTCCCCCTGAGCATCTTCGTGATCAGATCCGCGGGGAACGGACGGAACATCGTCAGGTTGAGGACGCCGACCTTGATGCCCCGCGTCTCGCGCAGGTAGTCGACGACGGCTTCGGCGTTCCAGACCACCGAGCCCTGCCCGATCAGCACGTATTCGGCATCGTCCAGCCGGTAGCCCGTCGCCCGGGCGTAGCGGCGGCCGGTCAGCTGGAAGTACTCCTCCATCGCCCTGTCGGTGAGGTCCTGGACGTGCTCGAAGAAGAAGGGTCGCTGCGCCGCGACGCCCTGCGCGTAGCTGTCCTGATTCTGCACCACTCCGATCATCGCGGGATAGTCGAGGTCGAACATCTCGGGAATGCGACGGCGCGTTTCGCCGAAGACCATCTTCTGCGCCGGCGTCACCGACTCGATGATGTCGGCGGGGTCGCCCAGGTACGCTTTTACGAGCTCACGCTCCGGCAACATCATCGATTCGATGACGTGGCTGGTCAGGAACCCATCCTGAGCGCAGGCACCCGGGTTGAGTGAAAGCTCGGCGATGCGATGGGCTATCAGGTTGAGGTCGGCCACCTCCTGCACGTTCTTGGCGAACACCAGGAAGAAGCCGGTATCGTCGATCGCGTGGTAGTCGTCGTGCCCGGCGTGGACGTTGAGCGCGTGCTTGGTCATCGCCCGGCAGGCGATGTTCAGCACGTAAGTCAGTCGCTTCCCTACCGCAGCGTAGAGCGACTCGTGCATGTAGGCGATTCCCTGACCACTCGAGAAGTTGGTGGCGCGCAGGCCTGTCATGCTCATGCCCGCCGTTACCGCCGCAGCGGCGTGCTCGCCCTCGGGCTCGAAGAAGATCAGCTTGCGACCGAATACGTTCAGCTTACCGGCTGCGACGGCGGCCGCCCAACCCTCACCCATCTGGGTGGACGGCGTGATCGGGTACGCGCCTGCGCCCTCGCTCCCCGCGGTCTCCATCGCCACGGCAGCTTCACTACCGTCCATGCCGGTGCGGACGCCGGGATACCTCGGCGCGGCCGCGACAGCCTTGTCTTTCTTTCGGATCATGCGACTTCACTCCGTATTGGTTGGGGCATGTCGGCGAACTGCTGGCCTTCGACCCAGACGATCGCATTCGTCGGGCAACGTTCGATGGCCTTGAGGTCCGCGAGTTCGTTCTTACTGTAGTCGATTACCGCAAGACCGTCCTTCATCTCGATGAGACCCGGCGCCGCGTCGGTCGCGCAGAGCCCGCAACCGGTGCAGGCTACCTTGCAGATCTCCTCTGCCTCGTCGCCTTCCAGTAAGCTCTTACACTGTACGATCAGCTTCTGGGTGACGGGCATGATCTCGAACAGATCTCGCGGGCAGGCCTCCACGCAATCACCGCAGGCCGTACAGCGATCGGGGATGACGACCGGCAGGCCGTAGTGATTCATGTAGATCGCGTCGTAGTCGCAGACCCGCTCGCAATCGTCAAGCCCGAGGCACGACCAGGCGCAGCCCTTGCCGCCGGAGCCGACGGCGGCGGCGGCCCCGCAGGTCTCGAGGCCGATGTACTCGGCGCGGCGCAACGAGACATGCGAGCCGCCGGCGCAGAGCAGGCGGGCGACCCGCTTCACCGCTTCACCCGCTTCGACGCCCAGGTAGTCGGCGATATCGACTATGTCGTCGGCGCCCAACTGCGTGCACGACGCCGGCTGCACCACCCCGCCGACCAACTCCTCGGCGAAAGCGCGGCAGCCGGCCGACCCGCAAGCACCGCAGTTGGAGCCGGGCAGCAAATCCGACACGGCATCGATGCGCGGATCCTCCCACACCTTGAGCTTCTTGTTAGCCAAGGCGATCAGAATGGCGAAGCTGAGGGCGACGCCCCCGAGAATCGCCACCGATGCCGCGATCGACGCCAGGTTCATCCGCCTATCCGATGTCGCTCAGGTCGGCCTGGCTCAACAGCCACGCCGCCAGCTTGTCCACCTTGGTCGCCACGGGTCCCGCAGCGGGGGCGGCGGCCTCTCCCTCCTCCAGGTCGGCAGACGGCCCACCGGCCAGAGTCTTCAGTTGCTCGACCTCATCCAGCTGCTGGCGGACGCTCATCCCACCGACCGGGTCCTTGGGCGCCTTCTCCGGGACGCTTATCAGCTCGAGGCCAGCCGCCGGGTCGTGGACGAACTGGGCCGCCGACCCCGGCATGAGTGCCGCGACGGCCGGGCCCTCCGACGCGGCGAAGCGATCGAGACCGGTTCCAGCGGCGGTCTGCAGCACGAAGGTCGACGGCGTGATCAAGCGAACCAGCGAAGCGGGCGCCGCCTCGCCGGTAACCACCAGGACGATCTTCACGTTCCCGTCGAGGAACTCGGCCAGGTCGCCGGCGTGGAGGTCGGCCCCCTCCAGCTCGACCACCAGCGGTGGGGCGAGCTGGCGCTCCGCCTGGTTCCAGCGCTCGAAGCCCAGCGGCTCCAGTAGCTTGTTCTCGTTCTTCGAGTTCAGGCTCCCCGCCCTCGCCATGCCGGCGAGGCGGGCGGCGGCGAAACCACGGCCGACCTCGGCCCAGCGACCGGCCAGCGCATCGCGCAACCGGGTGCCCGGCTTCACCTTCAGATAGAAGGCATCGTCGCCGCCGGCCGCGATGGCGCGGAGGATATCCAACGCCTTCTCCACCTTGCGGAGCGTGTCCGGATCATCCTCCAGCGCGGTGCTCGTCGTCAGGTTGGCGAAGCGCTCGAAGTCGATGCGCCCTGCCGCAAACACGCCGAGGCCCGCCGCAACGCCCCCGAGGCCGTCCTCGTCCTTCGACTTGTGCGTGGTCAGGTAACCGCGTACCTCCTCGACGGTGGTGACCACCGCGGACCGGTACGTCTCGATCGGACCGGCCAGAGCGCGCAGCGCCTTCTCGACCCGCGGATCTGACTCAGACGGCATATCGATCCAACTCCTCGTTTAGTAGCACGACCCGCTCCTCCGCCGTGTGCACAGGCAGCCTGCGGATTTCCTCGTAGCGCGGCCGCTTCTCGTTCCTGTAGAAGATGCCGAGTCGGAACTTATCGAACGGCTCGGCGAGTCGGCGCGCCTCGTCGAGGTTGCCGGGATCGTGGATGATCTGGTTCTTGTAGATCTCATCCAGATCAGGGACGTGAATACCATCGTCGTGGATGAGCATCTCGATCACGTCGGGCTGGCGTACGGCATCCTCGTAGATCTTTTCGGTGTAGACCGGACAGCGTTGCAGGATCCGCACGAAGGCGAACCCCTTGTGGTGATACGCCGCCTTCAACGTCGCGAAGAGGTGCGCCGGGATCCACTCCGCCGTCTGCGCGACAAAGGAGGCGTTCGTCACGCCGAGCGTCGCCGTCAGCGGGTTCAGCGCCTCCAGGTAGCTGCCGCGCGGCTGAGTGTTACTGGGGAACGCGGCCGGCGTCGTCGGCGAAGTCTGCCCCTTCGTGAGACCGTACATGTTGTTGTCGAGCAGCAGCGCCACCATGTCAACGTTGTAACGGGTCGCGTGGATCCAGTGGCCGGCGCCGATCGAACAGCAGTCGCCATCGCCCATCGTCACGAACACGTGGAGATCCGGCCGCTCGAGCTTGATGCCCGTGGCAACCGGCAGCGCCCGCCCGTGCAGGCCGTGGAAACCGTACGTATTCATGTAATGCGGAAAGCGGCTCGAGCAGCC
>JBDHKT010000569.1:0-2038 GCA_039586255.1 Gemmatimonadota bacterium
CGAACGGCCTGCGTGCCCGAATAGTCGAACTCGCAGGCCTGCCCGATCACGATCGGCCCGCTGCCCAGCAGCAGGACGCTCTGTATGTCTTCCCGCTTCGGCATCTAGGCCAGGAAGGTCCTCCGCTGTATGGACGATTGAACGTGGTCCGTGCCCAATTCTACCCGAGCGAGAGGGGCCGCGCCAGCCGGGGCCGGCGAGGGATAGCCGCCTGGGGCCCCGACCTCGGCTTGGGGACCGCAACGGCCGGTTGCTCAAATCAAGGCAAGACACCACATTCCGAGGTCTTTCTGGCAGAATTGCATCTAAACACACTGGAGCAAGTCGATGACCGCGAACGATTACACGCTACGCACCATCCGAGGTGGACTCCTGCTTCTCCCCGCGCTCATCTTGGCCGCGGGGTGCAGCACGTCGACCACACCCGTCAGCGAACCCACCCCCGCACCCCCGGAACCGCCAGCGGCGGAGGTGGCGGCGATGCCCGCCCTCCCAGGCGCTATGATGGACGTCAAGGCGGGCGAGTTCGACGACGGTAAGATGTGGACGTTCGAGTACGCCCCGCTGGAATACTTCGCCGAGACGTACGGCTTCCAGCCGGACGACGCCTGGTTCGAGAAGGCCCGCCTCGGAGCTCTGCGACTCTCGAACTGCTCGGCCTCTTTCGTTTCGCCTAACGGCCTCGTCCTCACCAACCACCACTGCGCCCGCGAGAGCGTCACCGAGGTCAGCGGGCCCGGCGAGACTCTCCTGGACGACGGCTTCTACGCTGCCTCGCTGGGTGACGAGCGCGAAACGACCAGGTCGATTGACCAGCTCATCGCCATTCAGGACGTGACCGCCGAGGTGCACGCGGCGGTTGAGGGTACGGCCGATGTCCAGCGGGCCCAGGCGCGCCAGGCGATCGAGGAGGAGCTGTCGCAGCGGATCGCTGCGGAGCACGGCGGCGAAGACGCCGGGATCGTCGTCGAGATCACTGAGCTCTGGGACGGCGCCAAGTATTCGGCCTACGTCTTCCGTCGCTACTCCGACCTGCGCCTCGTGCTGGCCCCCGAGCTGCAGATTGGCTTCTTCGGCGGCGACTACGACAACTTCACTTTCCCGCGCTACAACCTCGACTTCTCGTTCTACCGCATTTACGACGAGGACGGGAACCCGGTGAAGCCCGAGTTCTGGTTCGAGTGGAGCGAGGGTGGCATCGAGCACGGCGATGCCGTGTTCGTAATCGGCAACCGGGGCGGGTCGAGCCGGCTGCAGACGGCCGCGCAGCGCGAGTGGCGCGGAGCGGCCCGAGACAAGGCAATCCACGATCTGTTCAAGAGCCGCGCCGATGCGATGCAGGTGTTCTACGACCAGGACCCGGAGACCGGCGAGGAGATGGACCTGCGCGACGAGATCGCCAACTTCAGGAACTCGGAGAAGGCGTTCCACGGCATGTGGCAGGGCCTTCAGAACCCCGAGTACATGGCGCGACGCCGTGACTCGGAACGCCAGTTCCGCGAAGCCGCCGAGAGCGATCCGGCGCTCGGCCCGCGGATCGGCCAGCTGCTCGATCAGATGGCCGGTATACAGAAACAGCGCATGGAATACGCGGCCGATTTCGGCGCGTTCGTCGCGCTCGGGAGTCCCGCTTTCGACGCGGCGGCCATGCAGCGCGCCCAGATGGCCTACTTCTACGTAACCGCCAGCCAGGCCGGTGCACCGCCGGATGCGCTCGCCGATTTGAGGGGTAACCTGCTCTCGGTCGAGGACCAGCCGGACGCTCTCCAACGGGCATTCTTCGCCGCCCGCCTGGCGGCTTTCGAAGAGCACCTCGGCGCCGAAAGCCCGACCGTCCAGAGCATCCTGCAGGGGCGCACACCGGACGCTGCTGCCGAAGCGATCCTCGCCCAATCGGCCCTCGCCGACGCGGCGAGCACGGCCGCGGCGCTGGATAACGGATCGCTGACTGCGGAGGACGCCGCGATCAAGGTGATCGGCGCGATCGTCGAGCGCATGCGTACCTACCAGCTGGCCTTCCAGGGCTTCGGGCAGCAGG
>JBDHKT010000570.1:0-2036 GCA_039586255.1 Gemmatimonadota bacterium
GCAGCGTACGATGCGGGGGCGCTCGAAGGCATCGGCGAGATCGGCGTGCAGTACGCCGGGCTCGCGCCGAACGACCCCAGCCTCGAGCCTTATTTCGCGCTCGCCGCAGAGCACGATCTGCCGGTGCTCATCCACACAGTCGGAATCGGAGCCCAGGTTCCCGACTTCCGTTCGGCGGCCGGAAACCCGCTGCTGCTCGAAGAGGTGATCGTCAGGCATCGCGACCTGCGCCTCTACGTCGAGAATGCGGGTTGGCCGTTCGGTGACGAGATGATCGCGTTGATGTACCAGTACCCGAATGTGTACGCGGATCTCTCGACGATCAGCTGGATCATCCCGCGCCCGGTGTTCCACGCTTACCTGGAGCGGCTGGTGCGTGCGGGGCTGGGCGATCGCCTGATGTTCGGCACCGACGCCGTCTATTGGCCCGAGGCCATACACCGATCCGTGGAGAGCATCGAGACCGCCGCGTTTCTTACGGAGCAGCAGAAGCGCGACATCTTCTACAACAACGCTGCGCGCTTCCTTCGTTTGGAGCAATAGGAACGGTGCAGTAAGAACCTCTGCAGCGGGGGGCTCATGATTGCCAAGAAAGATGTCGGGCTGATCGTACTCTGGATCGGCATCGTCTACATGGTAGTAATGGGCTGGCTGGCGAGCTGGTGGTTCGCGGCCACCTTCAGAGACCTGACATTAGCGGAGATCGGCGAGACGGCCTGGGCGTTGAACCGGCCTCTGTTCTGGTTGTGGGCCTATTCGGTTCCGCTGGGCTCGATACTGGCTGGAGTCGGCCTCCTGCTGCGCGCTGGGTCGAAGGGCTCACACATCTGGGTGTTTGGGATAGGGATGGTGCTTGCGCTGGTGCTGATACAGTTCGTGCCAACCGGCACGCACCACCCACCGGTGTTCGGAGTGGTCGGCGGCCTGATCCTGGCCCTCTTCCTGCTGACAGTCTGGTTCTGGGCGCAGAGCAGGGCGAATCTCGACGGCCCGGCCAAGAGGGCCGCCGATCTGCGACTTACCGGCTACGTGTGGCTCATTATCGCCATGTGGTACCTCTGCGGAAGGCTCGGAGCCCAATATCTCAGCGCGTTTGGCGAGCTAGATCTCGGGAGCCCCGTCCCGGTGATCGTGTACCTCGCACTCGGCTGGCTGTTTCTCTTCCTCGCCCAGTACACGGAAGCGAAGTCGGTCGGCGGGAGCGGCTCAGCGTAGGCGATGAGCGCAAAACTCGATCTCGAGCGCAGCATGCCGATCGCCCTGGCCGCGGCGGCGATGCTGGGCGCCTCGGCGTGCGCGCCTGGCGCGCCCGAGAGTCAGATCGTCCGCGGCTTCGCCGTCCACGGCCACGAGGTGCGGTCGTTCCGGCCGTGCGGCTCGGACGAAGCGCTTTGGGCGATCGACCCGCAGGGGCGTGCTCTGGGAGGTTCACAACGAGCTCGTGCCGCGCCGCGAGCCTTATGAAGAGGTGTTCGCCGTGGTCGCGGGGCGGATGGGGCCAGCGCCGACCGAGGGCTTCGGCGCGGACTATCCTGGAAGATTGGAGGTCGATGAGGTGCTCCACGTCGCCTGGGAGGGTTTCGGCTGCGACACCGACTTGAGCGGGTTCGACTACCGGGCGTACGGGAACGAGCCGTTCTGGAACGTCGAGCTATCGCCCGCCGGGTTGCGACTGAACCGGCTGGGTAGCGAGAGCCGGACGTGGGCCGACGTCCGGGAGCACACCATGGAGAACGGCGTCCGCTACGAGGGCGACGGACCGCCGATCGAGCTGACGCTGGTCCGCGAGCCGTGCCGCGACTCGATGTCAGGCGCCTACTTCGGCATGAGCGCGCGGCTCGCACTGGACACCGAGGAGCTGAGAGGGTGCGCGCTCCCAGGGTCACCCTGAAGCCGGTGCGACAGACAGACGAGCTGGCGAACGGCGAGCGACAACGGTGGCCAAGCAGCACGGAGGTGTACGATGCTACGCTGTTATGCATTCGCGGGGTCCGTCCTTCTCGCGACCCTCGGCCTTGCCCCCCTACCCGCATACG
>JBDHKT010000571.1:0-2291 GCA_039586255.1 Gemmatimonadota bacterium
GCCGAGGTGCCGCTCCTCCGGATGGCGGGCCTGCCGATGACGGGCAACGCGTACGACGAAACGCAGCTTGCCTTTCAGGTCGACCGTCTCGGAGTCGAGGAGGCGAACCGGCGGGCGGTGCCCGACCCGTGGCAGGAGCTCCGAGTGCCCGAAGGACTCGATGTATCGGCCCTCCCGGATACGGTGCTCGACATCATCGGGGCGGCCTACGCCGGGATGCCCCGGCCACCGCTCATCGAACGCTACCGACCGGCTGCCTCGGCGGCCCCGGCGCAACGTGCGGAGGAAGGTAGCAACAACTGGGTCGTCGCCGGTTCGCTGACGGCGACGGGGGCGCCGATCCTCGCCAACGACCCGCACCGCGCCATACTGGTCCCTTCGCTCCGCTACCTCGTGCACCTGAACGGTCCGGGCTGGAACGTGATCGGATCCGGCGAGCCGGCGCTGCCCGGCGTGGCCATCGGCCACAACGAGCGGATCGCCTGGGGGCTGACCATCGTCGGGATCGCCCAGCAGGACATCGTTGTCGAACAGGTGAACCCTCAGAACCACGGCGAGGTGCGCTGGAACGGCGGCTGGGAACCGCTGCGCGTCGAGGTCGACACGATCCGCGTGAAGGGTGAGGAACCGCGCGTCGTCGAGCTCAAGTTCAGCCGCCACGGCCCGATACTCTACGAGGACACCGTCAGCGATCGCGCCTACGCCTTCCGGTCGGTACTCGCCGAGCCGGGTACGGCTGGATACCTGGGGTCGCTTCGCGTCGACCAGGCGCGGAGCTGGGACGAGTTCCTCGAGGCGATGAAGGCCTGGAAGGTCCCGTCGGAGAACATGATATACGCCGATGTCGACGGAAACATCGGCTGGCAGGCGGCGGGCCTCACGCCCCTGCGAGACGGCTGGTACGGACGACTCCCGGTCCCCGGGACCGGTGAGTACGAGTGGCGCGGCTTCCTGCCGCTCGACCGGTTACCGCGTGAGTACAACCCGGCCCGCGGGTTCATCGCCACCGCGAACCACAACATCATGCCCGAGGGCTACGAACCGCCGCTCGGCTTCGACTGGGCCTCGCCGCGACGTTATCGTCGCATCGTCGACGTGCTATCGGCGGCTGGCGGCTTCACCGTCGAGGATTTCCAACGCCTCCAGCTCGACACCTACTCGTCTGTCGCGGCCGACGATTGCACGTGCCTTCGGGCGTGGACCGGTTCGTCGGAGGTAACCGAACGGGCGCGGCGGATGCTCGTGGAGTGGGACGAACGGATAGATGGGGACAGCCCGGCCGCGGCTCTCTACCACGCCTGGCGCGATACAGTCGATGCTCGCGCGCTTCGCGATGCGACGCCCCGGGCCCTGCGCGACTCGCTGGCTGAGGCCGCGCTGGCGGCGGCGGCCGGCCGGCTCGAGGCGGAGCAGGGGACCGACTGGACGGCCTGGCGCTGGGGTCCGATGAACGAGATGGCGTTCCCTCATCCGCTGAGGGTCCCGGCCTTCGACCTTCCCGCGGTCCAGCGTAGCGGCGACGGGACTACGGTTAACGTCGCCGGCCGCTGGGGCGGCGCCTCCTACCGCGAGGTCATCGACCTCGCCGACTGGGACCGCTCCGTTGCCACCAGCACGCCGGGCCAGTCGGGCCAGCCGGGGAGCCCGCACTACGGAGACCTCCTGCCGCTCTGGGCGGAGGGACGCTACTTCCCGCTCCTCTTCACCCGCCAGGCGGTGGAGGCGAACACGGCACACCGGCTCGTGCTACAGCCGCCGCCACGCTGAGCGGCTTCGACCGGCACCGCCTTTTGACGGCTGCCGGAACGTGAGGAACTGTGTCGATACCGTAGGGTAAGTTACACGGGCGCTGGCCTCTTTAAAGCGCTGTCCGCGATATCCGCCTCGATCTCCCCCGCAAGACACTGCTTTGGAGACTGCTTCTACTCGACGCCATCTGTCGAGACTACGGAGGAAAGGACAATGGGCCCGATCACGGACGACATGCTTTGGACCGTAGCCCTCTTCTCCATCGGGATGGCGATCTGTGCGAGGTCACACAACGGACAAGTCGAGGTTCTTCAAAGAGGCGGGGGTGGTGGCGGGCGTGCTCGGCGCGATCGCTGTTCTCTTGGCCGTCCTGCCCGGCTCGCCTCTGCATCGTCACCTGGTAGACCTGACGATCGATAGGGCGCTAGACCGATGCTGGGATCAAGATTGGGAGACCGCGCTTTCCGCGTGCCAGACGGCCCTTGCCTCTGACATCGGTACTTCCCATAGAGCAGAAGTCTATATGAGCATGGGTCTGACAT
>JBDHKT010000046.1:0-13787 GCA_039586255.1 Gemmatimonadota bacterium
GTCGAATACGTCGCCGTCCACCACCAGGTGCCCGGCCCCCCAACGCCAGTGCAGATTCTCGTCGACGATCCCCGCGTTCACCAGCAGGTCGACGAGCGCCTCGAACTCGCCGTGGATGTCGCTGACGGAGAAAATCTTCGGGACATCCTCGTAGATGTGTGGCTGGATCTTTGGCGCCTGGGCGGCTACGACATACTCGGCGAGCGAATCCCCGCAGAACCCGCGGAAGCGCAGCGTATCGCTTGCGAGGAACGTCTGCGTCTCCACAGATCCGTCGCAGAGGTAGAAAACGATGGCGGTCGAATCGTTCTGCCAGTAGATGTGGGGGCCGTCGTCCAGAGAGTCGGCTACGACTTCCGGGCCCGGCATTTCGAGGCTCGAGCGGGCGACCGCCGGCTCCGGCGGCACGAGGGTTCCTAATCCGAAGATTGCAAGAGTGACTGAAATTGCTCTTCGCTTCAGCATCCCAGGGCTCCCTGTTGAGAATTCGACTCGCGTCTTGTCGACACCCCTTCCCTAGAAAACTGACTGAACCTAACCTGTGGGGCATGAACACGCCAAAGACCCTTCCGCCATTGTTGGCCCTGATCGCCATCGCGGCGACCGCGTGTGCCGAGCCCGACGGCGGCCGGCGCTTCGCGGTGCGCGACAGCGCCGGCGTCGAGATCGTCGAGAGCCGCGCGCCTTCCGGTGACGCTGCCGCGGCCTGGTCGGTGGACGAGGCACCGCTTCTGGAGATCGGTGTGGAGAACGGCCCGCCCGAGTACCTGTTCTCCCAGGTCGAGGGCGCGCTGCGCCTGCCCGACGGTCGCATGGTTGTCGCCGACGCCGGCTCGCGAGAGATCCGCTTCTTCGACGCGGACGGCCGCTTCCAGTCCACCTCGGGGCGTCGGGGCGATGCGCCCGGCGAGTACAGGCAGATCATCGCGCTGGGCTATGGCCCCGGCGACTCGATCTGGGTCTTCGATTACGGGAATCGGCGATTCACGGTGCTGACCGGCGATGGGGAGGTGGCCAGGACGCTGACCCTCGACCCGACGCTCGCCAACGTGAGCGCCGTAGGCCGATTGGCGGACGGCTCGTTCGTCGTGCGGGAGTTCTGGTCGGCGGCGGGCAGCGACGCCGCTGCGATCCAGTTGGGGCTGGGCCGCGATCCGGCGGCGGTGGCGCGTTACGCGCCGGACGGTGCGCGGATGGATACGATCGGTGTGTTTCTCGGGCGCGAGGTCTACATCGGCACCGAGGACGGGCGCGGCGTGATGAGCACACCGCTCTTCGCGCACGGCACCAGCGCCGCGGTCCACGCCAACTATGTCTTCGTCGGCGACCAGGAGAACTTCGAGGTCGGCGTCTACACTGCGGACGGCGCGCAGCATCGGATTGTCCGCCTGGCCGATCTCGACCTGCGGGTCACGCGCGACGACATCGAGCGGGCGGTGGAGGAACGGCTGGCGAGCGTGCCGGCGGAACGGCGTACGAGGATGAGGGCGCAGCTGGACGCGATGGACGTCCCGGCGGCGCGACCCGCCTACGGCCGCCTGTTGGTCGATTCGGAGGGTGCCCTCTGGGTCGGCGACTACGCGCCCTACCCGGAAGATCCTGTTCTCTGGCGTGTCTTCGACGCGGGCGGTCGCCTCGTCACCGCGCTGCACGTGCCGGAGCGTTTTCGTGTCTTCGACATCGGCGCCGACTGGATTCTCGGTGTGTGGCGCGACGACTTCGATGTCGAACGCATTCGCTTATACCGCTTGAGGAAAGATGGCTGAATTCAAACCTGCTCCGGTCAAGCCGGCCGTACCGTTCGATGTGTTCCAACAAGTCGACGTTCGGGTGGGTTCGATCGCGGCGGTCGATGACATCCCCAGCTCGAGCAAGCTGCTGAAGCTGACCGTGGATTTCGGCGACCACCGGCGGACGATCGTCGCGGGGCTGAAGAAGGAGCGACCCGACCAGCAGGCGCTTGTCGGACTACAGGCGCTCTTCGTGGTCAACCTGGAGCCGAGGAAGATGGCCGGCGAGCTGTCCGAGGGGATGCTATTCGATGTCGGGTATCCCGATGGCATCCAGCCGGTGTTCGCGGTCCCCGAGGCCCCGGTCCCGAACGGGACGCGGGCAGGTTAGCGGGCCTGCAGCCTTAGCCGCATCCACATGAGCGCGATGATCGTCTTGGCGTCCTGCTGCCGGCCGTCGAGAAAGGCGTCCCACAGCTCGGCGGTGCTCATTTCGATCACCTTGATGTCCTCGTCGCCGACCCCGAGCTCCTCCGCGGTCTTCGGTTCTCCGCTTACCTCCCCATAATAAAGGAGGACGCGCTCCGAGGTGCCGCCGGGCGACATGTAGAAGGTGGCGATCGGCTCCAGCTTCTCGACCTCGTACCCCGTTTCCTCACGGATCTCGCGAATGATGCAGGCCTCGGGCGTCTCGCCCTCGCGCAGGCCGCCGGCCACGATCTCGTCCACCCAACCCGGGCCCTTTTCCAGCGTCGGGTAGCGGAACTGGTTCACCAGCACGAGGCGGTCTGTATCGCGGTTCACGAGCGCGGCGGCGACCGAGTCGCCGCGCTCGAAGCACAGTTGGCGGAGCGGTGTGCTCCAGCTCCCGTCGTGCTTGCGATGCTCGATGATCGCTGCCTCGACCTTGAATACGTCGTCGAGGACCCACCGCTTCTCCAGCACCCTGATTCTCTCCATGCTGCCCGACCTCGAAGTTCTGGGTGATCGGTGCCCGCTCCGGCCTGCGCTCCGTATCGGAAGAGAAGAGCGGGGCCCTCGTGTCGCAACCGGTCGGCCGGAGCCCGCCCGACAGGGCCGGTGGCGGGGTTCGCCAGGGCGCCGGCCCGGGACTCATCTCGACAGCTATGCACAAGCTTTGGGTCGGTTTCCACTGTTCCTGTTCGAGCGTAACTGGTGTAACTTTCACGCCCTTGCCGGGGCAACAACACCCGGACCGGGCTGCTCGCCGGAGGGGCCTGATCGATATGAACGAAGACGCGAACACAACTGATTACGGGGTGCGCCCGCCTGCAGACCTAAACCCGCGAGGTGACCCTGTTCTGGACTTCCCGGACGCCGAGTGCGGGGAGCTTTCTGTCGCTGACTACGAGACACTGGGCTTCATGTCCGGCCTCGAGGTGCACCAGCAGCTGCTTACCCGCTCCAAGCTCTTCTGCCGCTGCCCGGCCGGTCGTCGTGTGAAGGGGTGCGACGCTGAAGTGCTCCGCCACATGCGCCCGACCCTCAGCGAGATGGGCGAGTACGACGGGACGGCGCTGATGGAGTTCAAGACCAGGAAAGAGATCGTTTACCAGCTGGAGCAGGGTTCCGTCTGCACCTACGAGATCGACGACACGCCGCCGTTCGAGATTGATGAGGAGGCGGTGCGGGTAGCCATCGAGATCGCCCAGCTCCTCAATCTCAACCTGGTGTCCGAGCTGCACGTAATGCGCAAGCAATACCTGGACGGCTCGATCCCGACCGGGTTCCAGCGCACGGCGATGGTGGGCCTCGATGGAGTGATCCCGTTCCGGGTGCCGGAGCTGGGTGTGAACCGCGAGCTGCGGATCCGCCAGCTTTCCCTGGAGGAGGATTCGTGCCGGGAGGTCTCCGATATCGGCCACCGTATCACGTTTCGCACCGACCGGCTGGGGATTCCACTGACCGAGGCGGTGACCGAGCCCGAATTGCTGACGCCATTTGAGCTACAGGCCGCCGGGCGTTTGCTGGCGCGGGTGGCGCGGTCGACGGGGAAGGTGCGGCGAGGACCGGGCGCGGCTCGGCAGGACGTCAACGTCTCGGTGGCGGGCGGCCGGCGTATCGAGCTCAAGGGCGTGGACAACCATCGCCGGTTGCCCCAACTGGTGCATATCGAGGCGTTCCGGCAGCTCAACCTCCTGCGTATCAGGGCAGAGCTGGAGCGTCGCGGTGTCGAGCCCGAGTTGCTGGCCATCCCCGCGGACGGGTTGCCGTGGGAGATTAGTCCTCATGTGGTCGACGCGACATCGTCGCTGCTGCCCTGCGACTGCGCGCCTATCCGGCAGGCCCTGGAGCGTGGCGAGAAAGTGGTCGCGGTCCGCCTGCCGGGTTTCGGGGGCATGCTCAATCACCGCACGCAGCCCGGTGTCACCTTCGCCCGCGAGATCGCCGACCGCGTGCGCGTCATCGCCTGCCCGATTCACCGGTCCTTCATGATCCACTCCGACTTGCGGGACTACGGGCTCGCTGGGCGCCAGTGGCACAGCCTCCGCAAGCAGATCAAGGCGGAGAACGGCGACGCTCTGCTCGTGGTGTGGGCACCCGAGCAGGAGGCAGCTGCGGCGGCGCGCGAGGTCCTCATCCGCGCACAGGACGCCCTGCTCGGCGTCCCGGCGGAGACCCGCCAGGCCTACCGCGACGGGACTAGCGGCTTCGAGCGCATCTTGCCGGGTCCGGACCGCATGTACCCGGATACCGACACGCCGCCGTTGCCCGTTCCCGACAAGCTGGTCATCGAGGCGCGCGAGCAACTTCCCGAGGCACCCTGGGAGCGGGAGGGACGTTACGAAGTGATGGGTCTCGAACCTGCCTCGGCGCGGCGACTTTCATCCGCGCCCTGGGCGGACCTGTTCGATGCCCTGGCGCCCGCCGACGGTGGTACCGCGCGCCGCCTCGCCGCCGCGCTGGAGAAGCGGATACCCTATCACCGACGTAACGGTGTCGCGGTGGACGCGCTCGAGGTCGAACGCCTGCGCCCCTTGATCCGCGCGATCGAATCCGGCGCGATCCGCCCGGAGGCGCTGGAGCAAGCTCTCGACAGCCTGATCCGGTTTAGCGAGCAGCCTGTGGAGGTACTGTTGGCTCGCTATCATTCCGGGCCAGATGATCTGACGGAGCTGGAGCGCGAATTAACGGGGGTAACGGCACGGGCCACGGCGCTTCCTGGGAAGCCGCCGGACGTGGTCATGAGGTGGGCGATGGGCCAGGTAATGCGGCGGTTCTTGGGGCGGCTCGACCCGGCGGTCGCGCGTCATTGGCTGCTGGACGCACTGCAGGAAGTCGTCGCGGAGGTCGAGACGTGAGCGGGTCCACCGACGATCGCCATAAGGGATATCGCGGTCCCTGTCTCGAAGTGATGAAGCGCTTCGAGATCACCGTGTGGTGTGAGGTAAGGGCACACACCACACGCGGATTGTTCGAGGGTCTTGTGCTTCCACGGTCCGAGACGAGCGACGAGAACCATTTGGTTCTGAAGCTGAACAACGGCTACAACATTGGATTGCGCTACGACACGATCCAGCTGCTCGAGAGAATCGGCTACCGGGAGGCTCATTATAAGATACCCGAGAAGGAGTTCCCCACCGATCCGTCGAAGTCCCGCGTCAAGCTGTTCGGTACGGGTGGGACCATCGCTTCGCGCCTCGATTATCGGACCGGCGCTGTCATCCCAGCCTTCAGTCCGGGCGAACTTTACGGCTCGGTCCCGGAGCTCGCCGACATCTGCAACCTGGAGACCGAGAAGCTGTTCGGCGTGTTCTCGGAGAACATGGGGCCTGAGCAGTACCTGATACTCGCCGAGAAGGTTGGGGGAGCCGTCAGGGATGGCTACGACGGTATCGTCATCGGGCATGGCACCGACACAATGCACCATACCGCTGCCGCACTGAGCTTCATGGTGCAGCGGCCGCCCATCCCCATCGTACTGGTTGGCAGCCAGCGCTCGTCGGATCGGCCGTCATCTGATGCTGCCCTTAACCTGATCAACGCATGCTGGACCGCGGCGCGCGGGCCGATCGCCGAGGTGATGGTCTGCATGTTCGGCCCCACCTCCGATCGGTACAACCTTTTGCATCGCGGGACACGCGTGCGAAAGATGCACTCGTCGTACAGAAGTACTTTCCGCACCTTGGGGGACATCCCGCTGGCGATGGTGGAGGAGGAAAAGATCACGCTGCTTAAGGACGACTACTTTGTGCGACGGCAGGATCGCGATGTCGCCATCCGAGCCGCGTACGAGGAGCGTGTGACGCTGATCTACTACTACCCCGGCATGCACCCAGATGTTATCGAAGCTGTTGTGGAGAGAGGCTACAAGGGGATCGTGATCGCGGGCACCGGTCTCGGCCACGTGAACCGAAAAACCTATCCGGCGCTGGCGCGCGCGCGTGACGCGGGTGTGCAGGTCTACATGACACTGCAGACCCTCTGGGGGTTCGTGCAGATGCACGTATACGAGACGGGGCGCGAGATATTGCAACTCGGCGTGATCCCTCTGGCCAACATGCTGCCCGAGGTCGCCTTCATTAAGCTTGGCTGGGCGCTCGGCTGTCAGCCCGACGACCCCGAGGCGGTCCGCCGGCTCATGACCACGACTGTGGCCGGCGAAATGACCGAGCGCGAACCGCACGATGGCTTTCTGATCTTCCAGGGTGGCGTGCCGGAGGTCCGTGAGTTTCTGGAGAAAGTGTGGAAATGAACACGCTGCATCGAGAGGAACCGCCGCTACTGGGCGGCGACGGTTTGGAGCGCGAGTTCGGCAAGCCGCGCTCCGAGTGGACCGTCGAAGACATGGTAAACCTGGTCAGCAGCCGGAACATCCGCATCGTGAGTCTCATGCATGTGGGCGGTGATGGCTGCTTGAAGACGCTCGACTTCGTTCCTCAGAGTGTCGCCCATCTCCGGGACATCATCGAGGCGGGTGAGCGGGCCGACGGCTCGAGTCTGTTCGCCGGGATGGGGATTCCCACCGGCGCTTCTGACATCGTCCTGCGGCCGCGCGTCGAGCGCGCATTCCTCGACCCCTTCGCCCCTATCCCGACGCTCGTTCTGATGTGCGGCCACGACAGCCGCGACGGCACGCCGCTACCCCAATCGCCGGACACGATCCTGCGGCGCGCCTGCGACCATCTGCTGGCGGAGACGGGCGTCGAGCTGTGGGCGCTGGGCGAGGTCGAGTACTTCTTGGGCAAGCGCTGGGACGAGACCGACATATATGGCGCCGATGACCGCGGCTACCATGCGGCCTCGCCGTTCGTCTTCGGTGAGGGGCTGCGTCGCCGGGCGCTGGCGCTGCTGGCCGAGATCGGCGTCCCGATCAAGTACGGTCACAGCGAGGTCGGCTACATCGAGGCGAAGGAAACCGAAGGAGTGATCTGGGAGCAGCACGAGATCGAGCTGGCCTTGAGCCCGCTCCCCGATGCGGCGGACGGGATCCTGCTCAGCCAGTGGGTGCTGCGCAACCTCGCCTACCAGAAAGGAATGCGCTGCAGCATCGACCCGATGATGCTCGAGGGGCATGCGGGGAACGGCCTGCACATCCATTTCGCGCCGATGAAGAACGGGCTGCCGATGGCGATCAAGGACGGCGCCGGGAACTTGAGTGAATCGGCGACCTGGCTGATCGGCGGCCTCGTTCAGTTGGGCGAGACGCTGATGGCGTTCGGCAATCGTGTGAAGGAATCGTTCGGCCGGCTCGTGCAGGGTAAGGAGGCGCCCAACACGATCGTCTGGGGCGAGTTCGATCGCAACGCACTGATCCGTCTGCCGATCGTCGCCACCGATGCGCAAGGCCGGATCGTCACGCCGCCGACCATCGAGTTCCGACTGGCCGACGGCTCGGCGCTGCCTCATCTGCTGCTGGCCGGCGCCGCCCTGGCTATGATCCGCGGCCGCGATACAGCGGATCTGGACGATCTGTTGCAGCGCACTTTCTCGGGCGGCGCGGCCGGGGTACCGGAGGCGGCGGCGAAGGTGCCGAGGAACTTCGCCGAGGTCGCCGACGCGCTGGCACGGAACAGGACGACGCTCGAGTCAGGCGGCGCTTTCCCGGTGGAGATGATCGACCGGGTGATCGCGCGCCTGAAGGCGCGGTGACCCGGGTCGGCAGGAACCCGACACCGCGTGGTTGGGTAGACAGAATCGTCGAGCCCTGCCGGAATCCCCCGAAGACCACAACACACCGATTCTCGATTGCGAGAAGCCCTCTCTTTTCTGCTGAGCATCGCACCGGCCGCCTACCTGTGGTGGATGGGGCGGCGCCTGGTACGACGCATCGATGATCCCGCTTTCCCAGAACTGAGATTCGCCCGCGGCCAGCGCCTGAGCATCGTCATAGCGGTCTGCTTCGTCTCGAGCCTGGCGCTCAGCATCGAGTACGCGGCGTTGAAGATCACGCTTGCCGTATTCGGTCTGCTCGTCGCCAACTACCCGGCGCGTCGCGAGATCTTCGGGGAAAGCTGGGGATTGCTGGGCTACCTCTCGTTCACGCTGCGCTTCCCGCTGGAAGACCCGGATCTGGGGATGCGCTTCGAGGAAGTCCTCGCCCGAGCGGAGTGTGAGGAGCCGCGATTGTTCAGGCTCGACACTCGGGGCGGCTTCATGGTGAACGCCTTCGCGCTGCCGGCATTCGAGCGACCGGCGGTGCTTTTCAGCTCCGACCTGCTCGAGGCGCTCACGGCCGGTGAGACGGCGGCGATCTTCGCCCACGAAGTCGGTCACCTGGAGTACTTCGATCGCCGGCGCCTGCTGAAGCGCAACCTCGTGATCTGGACACTGTTCGCGGCTTTGCTGGCTGCCACGGTGTGGCTTGGCGCGGAATCGAGCCTGTTCGTCATGCTGGCCTGGGTGTGGCCGCTCGCCATCCTCGTCCTTCTGGTCGCGCTGATGGCCGGGAGCCAGGGGCGCGAGCACGACAGCGATGTGAGAGCGGTCGAGCTGACCGGCGATCCGGAGGCGCTGGTCAGCGGACTGATCAAGATCCACAACCTGATGAGGATGCCGCGTCGCTGGCGTGAGGGCAGCGAGGGCCGTCTTTCACACCCCAGTCTGGCGCGACGGATCAGGGCCATCCGCGAGGCGGCCGGGGTGGGAGAAGACGATGCCGCGGCGGAGGCGCCGCCCGAGGTCATCGTGGTCCGCGGTGCGGAAGAACCCTCGGAGGTCGTGGTGCTGGCCGCCGATCGACTCCACTGGTTGCAGGGTCTGGATGAGGGGATCGGTCTCGAGCGCCGCGCTGTTTTGCAGGCAGCACACGACTGCCGGTCCATCCGCTACAGCGAGCTTGCCGACCTGCGTCTGGAAGTGCGTGGCATGGGGGGGCGGTATCTGAAGGCCGTCGACAGTCGCGGCACGACGCTGCGACTGGCCATAAGTCAGGAGGATGTGGGCCGGGTGAAGGGCGTCCTGGAGCGGATCGACCTGAGGGTGAGGGGCACCGCGCCGGGGGCCGCCGCGAAGGCCGTCGCGGAGAGCGCGAACCGCCGCAACAGCCGCACCCTGGCGGCGCTGGCGGCGCTGTTCGGGCTCCTCCCGCCGATCTCGATGCCGTTCATCGTGGCGGCCGTGCTTGTCTTCGTCCGACCGACTCGCGCGGCGCTGGCTGCGGCAGGCACGATCGGTGTGGCTGCGGGGCTCTTAGGCTTGAGGAGCCTGGGCGGCACGTCCGTCTTTCTGCCGGCGTTGGAGGTCGTCCTCGGTGGGTTGCTGCTGTACGCGGCAGTCGCTCGGCATCGCAAAGCGTTGGACGAACCGAAGGCGAGCTGGAAGCTCCCGGCCGGGGTCTTGGGTGGTCTGGGGCTCCTTTATCTCGCCGGCGGCGCCGGCCTGCTGGGCTCGCCGCTTCCCGCGACGCAACTCCATCTGTGGGCACGCTACCACCCGGGTCTGACGGTCGTTCTTCTGGGGCTCGCCGGGATGCTCTTCAGCCTGGGCAGGCGACGTGCGTACTGGCCGGCGGGAGCCGCCGTTGCGCTGACCGGCCTGCTGATCGTGGTGGGGACGCTCTGGTTCCGTGACTCCTTTGCCGAAGACCCCCTGGCGGCGGGTCGGCCCGTTGCGCAGGCGGGTTCGGCGCAGCTGCAGTTCATCCGCGAAATACCGGTCGAGGGTTGGTCGTACGATCTGAGGCTCGCGCCATCCGGCGCGAGAGTGGCGGCTTTGCTCGTTGAGGAACAGCGCGGCGGTTTTCAGGTCGAACTGGCGGACGGCGGCTTCGTCACTATAGAGGCGAGCGACCTCGCTTTCCTGGACGATGAGCGGGTGGTCTTACTTCGCTACAGGGCGACCGGAGAGCTCAGTCTGCAGGTGTTGAAGCTCGGGGCCGAGCCGGTCACGGAATACGCAATCGACATCGAACCTGTGACCGATCCGGCCCTGCGGGTCGATCCGCTGGGTGCCCGCTGGGAGGTGTCGGGTGCGGTCTACTACGAGGGGCAGGCCACGCTGCTGTCGGGCGAGATCGGAAGCGATGCCTACCAGCGAAGCGACTGGAGCTTTGTGGGGCCGGACGACTCGTACCTCACGACGTTCGAGGCGAACGCCGGCGGCCCTGCGCTCGCGGTCACGACTCGGTTCGACTATGGCGGCTTCGCCGGCCTTTTGATGAGCCTGAACGCGATGGCCCGATACTCCCTACCGAGCGCGATCTGGCGGGTCGGCGCGTCGGACCACGCTCGTATGGTTGCAACGGCATCGCACCTCTGGTGCGCCGAGCCGCTGGCCGGGCAGCGAGACTTTACCTGTGTCTCGACTCATCCCGAGTCCGCAACCGCGATTTGGTCGGTCGATGCCCAGACCGATCGCGTCACGTTCGTCGCGAGCATCCCGGGCGAATACTACGAGGCGACGCTGGGTCAAGGTGGGGTGCTTCTTCTCAACGGCTACTATTCGCCGCCGGCACTGGTCGAGCTATCCAGCGGAGCTTCCTGGACCCTGGACGTCCCGGTTCTCCCGGGTCAGGGCTCGGGTAGCGAGTCGGGGTCGGTTGAGACCGGGGAGAGCGACTGGCTTCTGGATCTCCTGTTCGGCGAATCGGAGCCCGGTGTCTATTACGAGGCGATGGCGATTCAAGGCGACGTGGTTGCCCTGGCGGCCGCGGAGGAAGACGGCACAGAGATCCGTATCTACCGCATTAGCAAGTAGCGCTACGAGCCGGCGACTTGCCGGACCCGTGTGTGCCTGTCCTTTGCAAAGTCCGATAGAATGTCGGAGGCCCGTCGATCTGGTATCTGCTTGAGGGCGAGTGCCGCCGTGGCCCGTGTCTGTTCGTCCCAGCGCCGTCTACGGATGATGAGTCCCTTCCTCTGCTTGAGGACCCGCGCGAGTGGATCGATGCACGCGGGTTGCCCCAGATCTCCCAGCGCCTGGCAGCAGGCGATTGCGATCCTCGAGTCCTCTGTCTCCTCGAGGATGCCCGTCAGCTCTTCTATAGCGGCGGCTGACCTGAGATGGGCGAGGCTGCGAATCGCCCCCTTCGCCACCGACACTTCCTCGGCTCTGGCCAGTGGCAGAATGACGTCGATCAGGGAATCGGTGTGCAGCCGCTCGAAGAGGCGGAACGCAGCGCGCCGGATCTTCGGGCTCGCGTCACCGAAGCTGTACGCCAACTCCCTCCGCAGGTCGCGCGTCACCGTGTCGATTACCTCGAGGATTCTGAAGCGTTGCTCGACCGTGACCTCTGTGACGACGGCCCGTTTCATTTGTTCGCCGGCATCCGGTCCCATCTCGGCCAGCAGGCGGGCTGCCATCTGACGGACGCGGAAGTCTTTCTCCTCCTTGATCGCCTCGATGAGGAGCTGGATGCTCGGCCCGCCGAGGCTGCCTATGACCAGCGCCGCGCGCTCCTGCCGCTCGGGCTGTGCCGATCGTAGATCGTCCTTCAACAGCTGCTGCGCTGTTGCATCGAGGCGGCGGTCCAGAACCCTCGCCATGCTCTCGTGGCCACCGCCCACACGCTCGAGCTCCTCGTGACGGGTCCTGAGTTCCATGAGGATGCGGCTGGCTGCCTGGTAATCGGCAAAGTAGAGCGCGCAGGTCGCCATACCGTAGAGGACGGTCGCCAGTTCCTGGAGAACGCGCGGCTCCGCCTCGCTCTCCAGGGCGCCGAGCAGATGGTCGGTCGATAGCTCCGTGAACTTGTGCTGCAGTCCCAGGATGAGGCCGTCGAGCAAGGCTCGGCAGGCCATCACGGTGATCTCGCGGTCTCGGGCGTCCTGATCCGGAAAGTCCTCGAACAGGCGCCTCAACAATCGCTGCATCAGCAGGTGCTCGCCTCTGACGAGCAGTTCCTTTCCGAAGCGCGGGAGCGCATCGCGCAGCGCAGCGGCCGGCTCCTCCAACATCTCGCGGGCCAACTCGGCCGTCGCCGACTCCTCGATCTCTTCCTCCTCTACCTCGAACTCAACCGAGCCGAGAAGGTCTTCCACGACGCCCGCCGCGTAATGGCGCTGGTTAAAGGCGAGACAGCTGAGCCCCTTCTCTTTCGCGAAGTCCTCCCAATAGTAGCCATCGACGCCCTCGGCCTGCGGACTGCGCAACGCATCGATGAACATATGGAGCTCGGTCTGTGGGATGTTGGCGGAGAATGTGATGCTGTTGATCCCTGCCGAGTCCAAGAGCTCGACTAGACTCGCCGCCAGCGGGGCATACCCGGTCGTGTCGACACGCGCGCCGTTGACCAGCAGTGACCGATCGGCGCGTGCGAGCGTCAGCACCGGGTGCCGGTTCAGGACGCCATTCAATGCTTCGAGCAACTGTTCGAGCGATCGGGTTACCGGCTTGCTGTCCATCGGGTAGAGGCGGGCGTTTTGCGCCGCCCCCTGCAGGAGTCGGATGATCTTCGGGATGTAAGTGAGCTCTTGTGGCCCAAGCTCCTGTTCCTGAGCCACCGGCTGCTGCACTGTTATCCGCCCCTTCTTCCTGCGCATGCGCGAGTAACGCACCTGGCGCAGCTCGATCTGCTCCAGCCCTTCCTCGAGGGAGAAGCTTCGCCAGAAGCCCTGGTCGATCAACTCCGGCCTCAGCGTTCCCAGCGCCATTAGCAGTCTACGGATCTCCTCGCGGGTCACTCCGCGCTGGAAGACGATGCCTTGCAGCTCGAGACGTGTGAGCAGTTTGAGGAACGAACTGGCCAGCATGTGGAAGCGGGCGATGTCCAGTCGCTGCCCGTTCGCGAGCAGGACACGCTGGGCCTGCGACAGGTGCAGTCGCTCGTTGTTGTCGAGGATCACTTCGAGCGCCTCGTGCACGTCGCGCAGCGCATCGGCTATCGTCTTGCTCTCGGGCGGGTAGAGCTGGATGTTCCGTACCGCCGACATGAGGGTGCGGAGGACGTAGGGGACGCGCGGGACGCTGTGTGGGTCGAGCCGGCGTTCCTCCTCCTCCTCGCCCTCCAACACCTCGGTCGTGTAGTTCGCTGCCTCGTCGGCGTCGAAGACCGACTTGCTGAAATCGAGTTGGACCTGCTCGTAACGTCTGGCCTTCTCGTCGTTAGCGGACCGCTTGAAGTGGTAGGCCAGCAGCGAAGCCGAGGGTAGCAGGCGCTTTTGGTACAGACCTTCCTGGTATGTACCGACCCGTTCGTGCAGCTCTTCGCGGCGGTCGCCGTCCATCGCGCCGTAGCTGATCTCGAGTACCCGCTTACCCAGAAAGCGCATCATCTCGTCGTTGACCTGGAAGTCGACACTAACCAGGCCGAGCGCTTCGGCGCGGTCGAGGAACTCGAGGACCTTGGTCTCATCCATCTCCGTGCTGCCGGTCAGCACGCTGAGCGAGACGTCCTCGCCCAGGGTCGTGGCGCGCTCGAGCAAATCGCGGCCTTCCTCGTCGAGATCGGCGATCTTCTGCATGACGATCTCTTCTATGGAGCGCGGTAGGTAACCCTCCTCTAGCCTGTCGATCACCCACTCCTGGCCGACCAGGCTTGCACGCCCGTCGTTCACCAGCTTGCGGATGATCTCGCCGAGGAACAGCGGGTTGCCCCCGGTGATACCGGCGAGCTCGGGGATGAAGCCTTCCGGCGTTCTCAGGCGCGGGAACACC
>JBDHKT010000572.1:0-2025 GCA_039586255.1 Gemmatimonadota bacterium
CGCTTCCCCGACCAGCGCTTCGCCGTCATCGTGCTCGGCAACTTCAACCGCTTCAACCCTTCGGCCATCGCGAACGCCATCGCCGACATCTACCTGTTCCCAGAAAGCGATATCGCCGAGCAGCCCGCTTCCGACGCCGACGAACCGGAGATCGAGGTCGATCCGAGTATCCTCGACGACTATGCCGGCACCTATAGGCTCGGGCGCGGTTGGCTGCTGACCATCACTCACGAGGACGGGCGCCTGATGGCTCAGGCGACGAACGAGGACAAGTTCCCGATGACCGCGGTTGCCGAGAACAGGTTCTGGGTCGCGGACTACGGAGCGTCCGTGTTCTTCCCGCGGGACGTTGCCGGCGAGGTCACACACATCGGCTACCGCGGTATCCGGGCACCGCGGGTCGAGCTCTTCGCTCCCAGCCCCGAGCAGCTGGATGAGTTCGCGGGCACCTACTACAGCGCCGAGCTCGACACCCGGTGGGAGATCATCGCCCGCGACGGAGGGCTCATCGCCCAGCATCGGCGTTACGACGGAATACCGCTCGATCCCGGGGAGATAGACGACTTCACTTCCAGGACGTGGTTCCTGCGCGACCTGCAGTTCACCCGCGACGACGGAGGCCGGGTGAACGGCTTCCTCGTCACCAGCGGGCGAGTCCAGAACCTGCGCTTCGACATGCTCCAGCCGGGATCACGAGCTGGGGGTTGACAGTATGTACATATGTACATACACTAAGAAGTGGGGTTCGAATGGGACGCGCGGAAGGCGGCTGGCAATCTGAGGAAACACGGCGTCGACTTCGCTGACGCCGCAACCGTTTTCTACGACGACCTGGCGCTGACCGTACCTGACGAACGCAAGCCTGAAGAGCGGTATGTGACTATCGGTACGGACGCACAAGGTTGCGTCCTCGTGGTGGTGTATGCTTGGCGAGGTGAGTCAATCCGGATCATCTCGGCGAGAAAAGCGACCCGGAGTGAGCGACGCCAATACGAAGGCTAAAGCATGAGGAGAGAGTACGACTTCAAGAAAGGCAAGCGAGGCGCTGTTATCCGGACCCCGCCCGGCAAGACGCGCATCACGATTCGCATCGACGATGACGTGCTCGAGTGGTTTCGGACGCAGGCTCACGAGGCGGGCGGTGGCAACTACCAGACGCTCATCAACGCAGCGCTGCGCGAGTACATGGCGATGAGCAGGGAACAGCTAGAGGAGAGGCTGCGCACCGTGGTTCGGGAGGAACTGGCGCGGTATGGGAAGAAAGGGGGCGAGAAGGACTAGCTCGGACGACTGCCCTCGGTGCCTCCTGGAGATCGCTCTGGCCTTTTCTTGCTTCTCTTAGGTGATGTCAATCACCGGCTCGCCGAGTACGTCCATGCGCGGGTCGACTCCGAGCCCGGCGGCTTCGGACGCGCTCATGCGCCCGTGCTGTCGCTGCGGCGCACCCTCGGCGATGCTCACCGTGACGTAGCTGTTGAAGTCGGTCGCGGTGAACACGAACTCGCGCGGCGTGCTGTGGGCCAGGTGAGCGATGGCGGCGGTGATGATGTCGCCACCCCAGCTGTCCTCGATCGTCATGGCGATCCCCAGCGCGACGCACAGGTCGCGGGCCTGCCGCGCCCGGGTCAGACCGCCGAACTTGCTGATCTTGATGTTGACCACGTCCATCGCCTGATCGGCGTGGCCGCGTAACAGGATGGGGATTCCGTCTATGTTCTCGTCGAGCACGAAGGGATGGTCGGTCCGCCTGCGGATCGACAGGCACTCCTCGTACGTGGCGCACGGCTGCTCGATATAGACGTCGACGTCGCGGACCCCGCGTACCACGCGTGCCGCCTCGTGCTTCAGCCAGCCCGTGTTCGCGTCCGCTATCAGCACGTCGCCCGGCTCCAGCACCGAGCGCACCGCGCGGATCCGTTCGATGTCCGCTTCGGGATCGCTCCCCACCTTCAACTGAAAGCGCCGGTAGCCCTCCGCCCGGTAGCCGGCCACCTTCGCCGCCATCTCATCCGGCGATTCCTGCGA
>JBDHKT010000573.1:0-2024 GCA_039586255.1 Gemmatimonadota bacterium
TCCTCATTGTTTTCGATGGAGCTGCTATCCTACTCCAACTCATACCCTTACGACCCGGGAGGCCGTAATGGCGAAACGTAAGCTCACCCGCCGGGATTTCGTCAAAGTGGGAGCGGGCGGTGCCGCCGCCTTCGCCCTCGGCTGCAAGAGTGCGCTCGGTGCAGGGGCCAACGCTCAGACTCCCATGCCCGAGAGGCCGTTCGGCCGCACCGGATACAACATCCGACTGTTCAGCCTCGGCGGCCAGGCGACGCTGGAGAGAGCCGGCACCGACGACGAATCGATCGCCATCATCAATCGCGCGATCGACCTCGGCGTGAACTACATCGATACCGCGGCCGCTTACGGCCGTGGGATCTCGCAGACGTACATCGGCGAAGTCATGGCGGCCCGGCGGAACGAGGTGTTCCTGGCGACGAAAACGCACGACCGCACACGCGACGGCTCACTGCGCCTGCTCGAGGAGAGCCTTCGCCTGCTCCGCACCGATCACCTCGACCTCTGGCAGCTGCACAACGTACGCACCGAGGAACAGCTGGATACGATCTTCGGAGACAACGGAGCGATACATGCTCTGCAACAGGCGCGTGACGAAGGGATCGTGCGCTTCCTCGGCATCACCGGCCATTTCGACCCGGCCGTGCTCGTTACTGCACTCAACACTTTCGAGTTTGACACCATACTATTGGCGCTGAACCCGGCAGATCCTCACTTCCTGCCCTTCGCCGACGAGCTGCTTCCGCTCGCCGTCGAGAAGCAGATGGGGATCATCGCCATGAAGATCCCGGCCCGCGGCCGCATGTTCCGCGAGGGTGGCGTAACCACGATGAAGGACGCGCTCTCCTACGTGATGACTTACCCCGTAAGCACGACGATCGTCGGCTGCGACACGGTGGAACAGCTCGAGGAGAACGTCGCCATCGCCACTGACTTCCAGCCGCTCTCCGACGAAGAGATGGCGCGGATCGAGAGTCTGACGGCCAGCTACGCGCAGGATGCAGCTTTCTTCAAGAAGGGTGGCGCGGGCTTTGGGCAGCGAGGTATGGACGATCAGGGATTCATCGATTGACCAAGCCTGGACAGAGGACTTGACGACCCATGAGAAATAAGAAGAAGGACAGAGCGGCGGCCCCGGTCGAGGACCTGAATCCGTTCCGCATCGCCCAGAAACAGTTCAAGAACGCGACACGCTACATACCGGACCTCAACCCCGGCCTGGTGGAGTTCCTCGAACGACCCAGCCGGGTCGTCCATGTCGAGTTTCCCATCGAGACCGAGGACGGCGAAGTGCGGAGCTTCATCGGTTACCGCTGCGTCCATAACAGGGCGCGTGGACCCGGGAAAGGCGGCATCCGCTACCACCAGGACGTAACCGAGGACGAGGTGCGGGCACTGGCCTTTTGGATGACGTGGAAGTGTGCCGTGCTGGACGTGCCGTACGGCGGAGCGAAGGGTGGCATCATCTGCAACCCGAAGGAGCTGGCCAAGGAAGACGTGCGGAAGATCACGCGCCGCTTCGTAGCGGAGCTGGGTGACATGATTGGGCCGTTCTCCGACGTTCCGGCTCCCGATGTGAACACGAACGCCGAGACGATGGCCTGGATCTACGACACCTACGAGATGATGCACAAAGGGAAGAACAACCTCGGTGTCGTGACGGGCAAGCCGGTCGACATAGGCGGCTCTTACGGTCGCAACGAGGCGACTTCCCGCGGCTGCCTCTTCTGCACGCAGCGCGCTCTCGCGAAAGGCCTAGTGCCGGGGCTCAACTCGGTGATGGGTGCGACCGTCGTGGTCCAAGGTTACGGGAACGCCGGCGCCATCGCACACGACCTCTACGCCGCTGAGGGTGCGAAGATCATCGCGATAAGCGATTCCCGGGGAGGTATCCATAACCCGGATGGCATCAGCCACGCGGCCGCGGTGAAGCACAAGAAAGAGACGGGCTCGGTGGTCGGCTTACCAGGCAGCAAAAGGGTGAGCAACGAGGAACTACTGACCATCCCGTGTGATATCCTGATCCC
>JBDHKT010000047.1:0-8226 GCA_039586255.1 Gemmatimonadota bacterium
GGATACCGGCTAGGCGGAAACGATCCGCGGCCAGCGGCACGAGCTCGTAGCCGGCATCATCCAGCAGCATCAGCTTGTCTTCGCGCATCTCCAGCCGCAGATAGCTGTCGCCGTCGAGCCGCCTGTACAGGCCTGCCCTGCCAGCCAGCTGATCCCGAGTGAGCTGGATGGGCGCATCATCGACCGACGGGGCGGCCGTGACTCCGCCTTCCTCCTCGGGCTCCAGCAGGTCGGCCAGGAAGACGTCGGCCACCCGCTCCGCCAGCTCCCACGGGCTCGCCGTTGCTAGGTTGCAGAGGCAGATCACCGAGAGGCGCTGCTCGGGGAAGCGGATCATCTCCGCCCGGAATCCGACCCACGCTCCTCCGTGCCGCACGGTGGGGAGCCCCCGGTACGTCCCGTGGCGCAAGCCCAGCGCGTAGTCCAGCGTGTCGCCACCAGTGAGCACGCCGCGCCGCAGCATCGTCCGCAAGAACTCGTCACCGCCCACCCGCGGCACATAGAAGTTCCTGTCCCACAGCAGCAGGTCCTCGACCGTCGTGAACACGCCGCCATCGCCCACCATGTCGAGCGTCGTCATGCTGATGCGGACGGCGCCGCCAGGCGCAGGCGCGTACCCGCTGGCGCGGTTGGCGACGATCTCGTTGTGGTCGTCGTGGAAGTGGGTGTGGGTCATCCCCAACGGCCGAAAGACGTGCTCCTGCGCGTAATCGCGAAGCGTCAGCCCGGTAGCACGCTTGATAATCTGCGAGATCAAGAAGTAGCCCGAGTTGCTGTAAAGGTACTCGGAGCCCGGCTCGAAGTTCGTCGCCTTCTGGCGCGCCACGATCGCTACGACCTCATCGTCGGTAAACCAGTCGTCACCGCGAAGCCCCGCCAGGTACATCAACCCCAGATAGTCCCGGACACCGCTGGTGTGATGTAGCAGGTCACGAATGCTGATCGTCCTACCGTAGTCGGGCATCTCCGGCAGGTGTTCTCGGATGTCGTCGTCCAGCGACAGCTCGCCGTTCTGCGCCGCCAGCACGACGGCCGCCGCCGTGAACTGCTTCGACGTCGAATCGATCCGGAAGACACTGGCGGGCGTTATTGCAGCACCGAGATCGAGGTTCGCCATCCCGTAGCCGCGCGCGTAGATCAGCTCGTCGCTTCGGATCACGCCCAGTGCGCAGCCCGGCGAATCGGTCTTGTCGTACTCGGCGAAGACGCTGTCGACGCGTGGAGCGATAGTGGCACTATCGGGTTCGCTCTGCTGCGCGAGGCCCGGAACCGGCCCCGTCGCGGTCCAGGTGACGAGGACCGCGGCGAATGCGATGACTAGCTGGCGCATGGCTGACCTCCCGGTGGACTCGAAGCGCCGGTGGTTTCCTTACCGGCCACGGCGCTACAGATTACGCGGCTATGAGGATCCCCTACAGATCACTGACCTTCTGGATTTTCGCCGGCCTGTTCGCCGGGATGCTCGCCGGCAGGCTGTTCGGCGAAGCGATCGTACCGATCGCCGAGCCCCTGTCCGACGTGTTTCTCAGGCTCCTTCGCATGGCGATCATGCCGCTGATTATCACGTCCCTCACCGCAGCCGTCGTCAGCGTAGGTGAACGGAAGAACCTGGGCCTGCTCGGTGCCCGGACGTTCGCATACTACATCGCCAGCAGTCTGATGGCGATACTGACCGGCCAGATCCTGGTGAACATCTTCAGGCCAGGTATCGGGTCGGCGATTCAGCTAGAGGAGTCCGTCGCCGAGATCCCGGCGGCACAGCAGAGCGTCAAGGACCTCATACTGCGGATCATCCCGGAGAACCCGTTCCAGTCGCTGGCCGAAGGCGATGTTCTTCCGGTCATCTTCTTCTGCATCCTGTTCGGCTATTTCATCACTCAGCTCAAAGAACCGCACCGGACGCAGCTGGGCGACTTTTTCCAGGCCGCGTTCCAAGCGATGATGAAGATGACCCGGCTGGTGATCTGGTCGGCTCCGCTCGGCGTTTTTGGAATAAACGCTACGATCGTGGCGACAACGGGCTTCGAGGCTTTCCGATCGCTGGGTTTCTATTTCGTAGTCGTGCTGATCGGACTCTTCATACACGCCACTGTCACCCTGCCCCTTTTCGTGTATCTCGTGACTCGCAAGAACCCCTGGCGACACTACAAGGGGATGCCACCGCCGCTGGTTACCGCTTTTTCCACCTGCTCCACGATCGTGACGCTGCCGCTGACGATGGAGGCGGTGACCGACAACTCGAAGGTATCGGAGAAGATCGCGTCATTCGTGCTCCCGATCGGCGCGACCGTCAACATGGACGGTACGGCCCTCTACGAATGCGTCGCCGTGATCTTCATCGCGCAGGTCTACGGATTCGCGCTCTCCTTCGACCAGCAGCTGATCATCGTCGTCACCGCGCTACTGGCATCGATCGGCGCCGCCAGCGTTCCGATGTCCGGGTTCGTGATGATGTCGATCATTTTGACCGCGGTGGGCCTGCCGCTGGAGGGGGTGGCGATCATCCTGGCCGTGGACCGGGTCCTCGACATGTTCCGCACCACGGTCAACGTGCTCAGCGATTCTTGTGGCGCGGTGATCGTGGCCAAACTGGATGGCGAGGAAGTACTGACCGGCTAGTGTCCGGCCACAGTGGTCATGAGACGTGGTTGGGGTCGACCGGGGGATCCTCGGAGCGGACATTTGGAGCGTCCCGGCCCGTCCTCGATCGCGGCCTAGTCCTGGCCCGGCAACGTCAGGGTGGCGACGCAGCCGCTGCGGTCGCTCCGATTCTGCAGCTCGAGGGTGCCGCCGTGACCCTCGGCGATCTGACGGCTCAGGACGAGGCCGATCCCCGAGCCGCCCCTCCGGGTACTGTAGAAGGGGACGAAGAGGTTCTTGGTGTCGGAGAGCCCGGGACCCTCATCCCGCACCCACACCTCCAGCTTGCCATCGTCGCGTCGCCAGCCGACCTCCACGGCACCGCCCGTTTCGAGCGATGCATCCACACCGTTCCTGACCAGGTTGATGAGCAGCTGGTCGAGCTGGTCCCCGTCGGCGAGGATGGTCACGTCGGGACCGTCACACACGGCAACCGGCAGGCGCGTCTCGAGCTCGGCGATTCGCCGGACCCAAGCCCTGATCTCGACCAGAGCGGGCACCGGCGGCGGCAGCCGCGCCAGGTCGGCGTACGACGCCATGAAGCGGCTCAGCGCCTCGGAGCGGCCGGAGATCACCTTGAGGCCCTGCTCCACATCCTCGTCCAGGTCGGCGGGCCGTGGCCGGCGCCGCGTCAAGCTCAGCAGGCTCTCAGCCGTCGACTTGATGGGGGCCAGCGAGTTGTTGATCTCGTGGCTCAACACTCGGATGAGGCGCTTCCACGCCTGTCGCTCCTCCTGCCGCAGTGCCTGGCTCAGGTCGGCCAGCACCAACAGCCGGTGGGGCACTCCGCCCTGACGGAAGGTCGTTTGCCGTACGTCCCAACGCCCCAGGCGGCCCTGGAAGGTCAGGTCCATGGTCCCGGGACTCTCGTCTAGAGGTCGCGAGAGACCGAGTGTACCCGCGTCGCGCCCGATCAGCCTCTCCAGCGGTTGGTCCAGCAGGCGTTCAGCGGCTCGATTCGCGAGCCTCAATCGGCCTGCCGCGTCGAAGGCGAAGACCGCGACATCGATCTCCTCCATCACGCGACGCAAGAGTGCCGTCGCCTCCAGGGCGCCGAGCCGCTGTTCGCGAAGCGTTTCGCCGAGGATGTTCGCCTCCAGCATGGCGAGTCCCAGCGGGCCCCTCGGACTACTGCGTCTGGCTCTGATCGAGTAGTCGCCCTCGCGCAGGCCGGCGAGCATGTTTGAGAGTGTCTGCAGGGGACGGATGACGCGTTCTCTCACGGCGAACGCGTAGCCCAACCAGACGGAGCCGACCAACAACGTGAATGTCCACTGGACCTTGGTCGAGTAGTCACCGCTCCAGAGCAGGATTGTCGCCACAAGCGTACCGGGCAGCCCGGCGATCAGCGTCATAACGAGTACGCGCTGTTCGTGGCGCAGTCTGGTCATCCGCCGTCTCTAGTGTGGCAGGTCGTAGCGCTGGAGGCGCCGGTACAGCGCGCTGCGGCTGAGGCCAAGCGCCGCGGCCGCCTGGCTCACGTTGCCGCCATGACGCTCTAGCGCCCTCTGGATAAGATAACGTTCCGCTTCCTCCAATCTCATCTCCCCGAGCGGCGCGCCGCCATCGCTTCTCGACCGCAGTCCCAGATCCGAGGCGCGGATCGTCTCACCGCGCGCCATCAGGACGGCGCGCTCGATCACGTGCTCGAGCTCTCGCACGTTGCCCGGCCATGTATGCTCGAGCAACGCTTGCATCGCGTCGGCCTCGAAGCGCTCGACAGGCTTTCGATACCGCTCGGCCATACGCAGGAGGAAGTTGTTAGCCAGCAGGGGAATATCCTCGCGCCGATCGCGCAGAGGTGGTAGCTCGATCTCCACCGTGTTGAGCCGATATAGAAGGTCTTCCCGGAACCGTCCCCCGGCGACCTCTTCGAAGATATTGGCGTTCGTGGCCGATAAGAGTCGGACATCTACTTGGCGCGTCTTCGATGAACCGACGCGCTGAAGTTCGCCGGTCTCGAGCACACGCAGCAGCTTAGACTGCTGCTGGAGCGGTACGTTGGCGATCTCGTCCAGGAAGAGCGTTCCGCTATGTGCCAGCTCGAAACAGCCGATGCGGTCGGACTTGGCATCGGTGAAGGCGCCCTTCACATGCCCGAACAGTTCGCTCGCGAACAGCGTCTCGGAGATACCGCCGGCGTTAATCGTAACCAGCGGCTTGGCCGTCCTATCGGAGGCCGCGTGCAGCCACCGTGCAACCACGTCCTTGCCGGTCCCGTGTTCGCCGCTGATCAGGACGTTGGCGTCCGACGCGGCGACCCGCTCCATGATCTCCAGCACCGGCTGCATCGCACGCGACTCGGCAATCAGTCCGGGCAGCTCTTGCCTTCGCAGGCGCAGGCTCTCGTGCTCCAGACGTTGACCCTTGCGCAGCGCCCGTCCAAGCTCCACCTGCGTGCGCAGCGTGGCGAGCAGACGCGCGTTGTCCCACGGCTTCTGTACATAGTCGCGGGCGCCGCGCCGCATCGCCTCCACCGCGGTTTCCACACTAGCCCAGGCGGTCATCACGATCACCGGCAGTGTGTCGTCGAGTACCTGAATCGTGGCCAGCAGATCGAGGCCTTCGCGGCCCGAAGTCGTATCGCGGCTGTAGTTGAGGTCGAGTAGGACGGCATCGAAGTCCTGCGCCTCGACTCCCGACAGGACGCCGGCCGGCGAGGTGGCGGTCTCGATCTCGAACCCTTCGCCCTTCAGCAGCAGGCGGAGAGCCTGCAGCACGTCGGGCTGGTCGTCGGCGATGAGTACGCGGTAGCTAGTCAATGGTTTCACAGATACGCGACGTATTTTCTCGGTCGATTTCGACATTGGACAGCCCACAGCCGACTCACGACGCCCGGCTCACCCCTCAGCGTTCGACGTCCCACAATCGACCCCCGACGCCCGGTGTCGAAGGTTGAATCTCGGACGTCGGGGGTCGATCGCTGAGAGAAAGCCGGACATCGGCCGATGACTGTAGGCTGTCGAATGTCGAGCTCTTCAAACGTCGAAGCCGCTCTCTTCCAGTTCCTTCAGCTTCTCGCCGTTCGCCTCGCTGACGATCTGGCCGTCGAAGAGGTTGAGGGTGTGATCGGCGAAGTGCGCGTAACGCGGATCGTGCGTCACCATGCAGATCGTCGAGCCCTCCCCGTGCAGCTCGCGGAGCAGATCCATCACCGCGTTGCCGTTCTTGGAGTCCAGGTTACCGGTCGGCTCGTCGGCAAGCAGAATCGAGGGCTGGCCGACGAGAGCGCGCGCGACCGCCACACGCTGCTGCTGACCGCCCGACAGTTGCGCCGGATAGTGATTGACCCGGTGCGCCATCCCGACGCGTTCCAGTGCGTCATGGACCCGCTGCTTCCGCTCGGCCGCCGGCATGCCACGATAGGTCAGCGGAAGCTCGACGTTCTCGTAGACCGTCAGATCGCCGATCAAGTTGAACGCCTGGAAGATGAAACCGATGTGCTGGTTGCGGATACGTGCGCGCTGCGACGCTGTAAGGCTCGCCACCGGCTCGCCGTCGAGCGTGTAGTCACCCGACGTCGGCGTATCCAGAAGCCCGAGGATCGACAGCAGCGTGGTCTTGCCGCAGCCCGATGGGCCCGCGATGGCCACGTACTGCCCGGTGCGGATATCCAAGTGAATGTCGTCGAGCGCGTGGGTCTCCAGCTCCTCGGTGTAGAAGACCTTTCCCACCCCGTCCAGCCGGATCAAGGAGTTGCCGTTCTCACTAGCCATTGTTCTGTTTTCGCTCTCGTTTTGAGTTCGTCACCTAAGCCGTACCCGGTCGTGCTCATCCCAGGTAGACATGTCACTCACGATAACCTCGTCGCCCTCCATTAAGCCCTCAATGATCTCGATCGTATTGACCGATGCGCGGCCCAGCCGCACGCTGACGCGCACGGCGGCATCTCCGTCCTCGACGACCTTGAACAGCCCGACCAGGCTGTTCGCCTGCCCATACGTCGGCCGTGACACATATAGGACATCGGTCAGTCGCTCGATCTCGATGGTTCCGTCAATGCTCAGGTCCGGACGCGCCTCTTTCGGCAATGCCCCCTCGAGGCGCACATCGACGGTCACACTGCCGCCCTGAACCGCGGGATCGATGCGGACCACTCGCCCCAGTACGGTGTCGGGACGCGTGTCGATCAGCGCCAGCTGCCCGATCGCCACGTCTCTTGCCTGGGTTTCAGGGATCCGCACCTCCGCCCTCAGCCGGCCAGGCTGTACGATCCGGGCCAGTTCGTCCCCCGGCCTCACCCACTGGCCTGCTTCCCACTGCAGGTCGGCCAGCACACCCGACACACCGGCCACCACTACCATCGAGCTTACGAGATTCTCCTTGAACACGGCGATCGAGCGCAGTCCCTCGACCTGCGCCCGCTGCGCCGATAGTTGGGTCTCCAGCGCGTCGGTCATCACGGCCAGCCGCTGCTGTTCGATGTCCAGCCGCTTCTCCAGTTCCTCCGCCCTGTCGCGGGAGGTCTGCAGGTCGATGTCCGAGAGCAGGCCACTTCCCGCGAGCTCTTCATCCCGGGAGACGTTTCGCATCGACTCCAGGTACTGGGCGTGGACCGTCGCCACCAACCCTTCCTGGCTCAGCCGCTGGTTCTGCAGCCGCATCCGCAGATCCACGAGGCGCGCTTCTTCCGCGGTCAGCTGACGCTGCGCGTCCAGCGCTTGGATCTCCACGTCCGGGTTGCTGAGCTCCAGTAGCACCGTCGCGCTGTCCACCACAGCGCCGGGCTCGACCAGCCTGCGCTCGACGCGCCCGGCGGTCAGCGCCGCGATATAGCGCACCTGCTCCGAGACCAGGTTCCCCGGGCCACGGACCTGCCGCACCATCTCGCCCCGCTTCACCACGTCGGTCCAGACGCTCGACCGGTCGACGCCGGGGGCGGCGGGCCCAAGCCGGCCCAGGGCCACCGTGATCACGACGACCGCGGCGATCCCGACGCCGAGGTAGACCCAGCGCTTCGTCTTTCGCCTCGGTTCCCGCTTAATATCCACTAGAAATCACCCATGTGAGGTGAAACCCATACCCTCAGTCTCTTATACGGATCAAACCCTCGCGCGGATTCGCAGGGGGAAGATCCGTGCCACGACGGGCGCCGCCCGGGAGCGCCGGAAGCGCTACAGAATCCGGGATATCTGCACCCTGAGCCCGCCGTCGGGTGTCTGCCTTTGGGATCGGCCAGTCCCAAAATCGGACACCTCGAACCGTGGGTCAAGCTACCTGCCAGCCGCCCCAGCCCGGCCGTTCGCCGGGCCCTCCCGCACTGTTGGATAGCCCATCGGGAGCCAGGGTTGGCGGCTAGATCCGCCAGAGATACGACGTCTTGAAGAAGAATCGCCTCCTGGTCTCGCGGAATTTGTCACCGTCCACGTACTCGCCATTCCTCCAATCGATCTTGTCGTACAGAGCGCCGTAGCCGAAGTGGATCACGGTGCCCGGAATGTAGGTGAAGGAAATCAAGAGGTCGGTGAGCATCTCGTCCCGGAATTCGTTGTACTCGAGAATGCCTCGTAGGAAGAGATACTTGTTGAACTGGTACGTCAGTTTTCCCCAGGCGATGGGGTAGTCGTAGATCTTTTGCCCATCCGA
>JBDHKT010000574.1:0-2020 GCA_039586255.1 Gemmatimonadota bacterium
CTTGAGCCGGCCTGGAGGAAGATGCCGCGCGCCTGGAAGTCGGCTCTGTTGAAAGTGCGATCGAACGAGCTGGTGAGATTGAAGACGACGTACTCGGTGCGCTCGTTGACACCATAGGGCTGCTCCTCTTCGGGGAGATCCTGTATTCCGTCCCGGCTACCGTCGTTGCCGCGGCCGACCAGGTTGTCCTGGTAGCCCACGCCGCCCACCAGGGTTACGGATGGCAGCCGCAGCGTCCCGATCGCCGAGATGATCTGGCGGTCCCAGCGGTAGTCGACCCGGTCTTCATCTTTTGTGTCGGGGCCGATGCCCCAGTAGTGCGGCTGGGCGTCCCGCTGGAACAGGTAGCTGCCCTCGAGTCGATGACGTGGACGGTTGAAGTCCAGGCCGACGATGTAGCGCTGCGAGCCGCGTATCGAGTAGGCGCCCTCGACGAAGAACGGGCTCCAGCGGTCGAAGCGCAGGCCGGCCGCGATCCTGCTGCGCTGGCCGATCGATCCGAAGTAGGGCCTGAAGCCCTCGTCCGCGATCTGTTGGAACAGCGAGTATTCGCGCGGCTGAAACTTCTTCACGGCGAAGCCGACCGCCTTGGCGTTGGCTCTGGCCAGCAGGCGAAGCGGGAAGGCGACGATCCTGAAGGGTAGGGCGACGACATCGACCGCATCGTACGGCGGTTTGCTGGGCGGCCGCTCGAGCGAGGCGCGAATCACGTCGGCGCTGTCCGGATTGACAGGCCCATTGTCCTGCGCTCGCAGCGCTGCTGCGTGCAAGAGAGTCCCAAAGACGAGCAGCGCGACGACCGCCAGACTGCGGCTGGTTGCCTGCCGCCTGTTCAATCTTCCTGCTCTTCCAGCATACGCTTCAGCGCTGCGCGATCCTGTTCGTCGCCGAATAGTGTCGCTCCGGTGTTCATCAGGTCGGTGACGACGTCATCGAGTGGTCTAAGTAGCTTCGCCCGCTTGTACTCGCTCACGTCACCGATGAACGGCCAGAGTTTCTTGCGAACGTCGGTCGGGAGCGCCTGTTCCAGGTACTCCAGCGAAAAGCTCTTCAGCCTCTCGTCGGATAGTACAACACCATTGAACGCCGCTCGCACCGCTTCGGGTTCCAGGACCAGGCCCAGCAGCCGGAAGGCGTGCTCGAGACTCAGCTCGCCTCGCACTCCGACCCGCTTGACCACGAGCCCGTCATCGGGCTCCTCGTCCAGGAGCTTCTGCATCTCCCAGACCGGCTGACTGCGACCCAGCTCGGAGCGGATCGCCGCCCAGATGATGGAGTCGACATCTCGTTCAGACCTCGGGTGTCCGTGCTCCCGGCGGTGCACCAACGCGATCGCCGCCCTGTAGCGCACCTCGAATCGGTTCGCGGCGAGGGCATCGAGCAGCGCGTCCTCGGCCTCCGGGCCGCCCATCCGGGCCAGCACCCGGGGTATCCTACGCCGGATAACGAAGTCCGTGACGTCGTCGGTCAGCAGCTCAGCCAGATAGGGTATCGCGGGGTCGCCTGCAGTGAAGAGGGCGACGACGGCCCGGTCGACCAGCGGGTCGCGGGCCAGCAGGCGACAGAGCACCGGCAAGTGGCTCTCGTGCCACTCGCTCGTCTCGTCCAGCGTGCGCGCTACTACCGCTGCGTCCGCCGAGCTGAGCCGCTTGAGCGTGATGTCGGCGTCCGGTTCATCTTGCTCGGGGACATCGTCGCGCGCAGTCGCAGCGGCAGGGGGCACCACGGCCTCGTCGATCAGCGATCGTACATCGATCCGCGTGAACGTGCCGCTCAACATATCCCTGCTGTCGAGGCGAGCGCCGATGGCGGCTGCCTCCGCCGTTTCCCCGCTTACCTGCAACTGCTCGGACACGGTGCTGAAGTACTGGCTGCCCATCCGGCGGCTGAGAACGATCAGGCCGATCGACGCGGCGACGACGAACACCGAGAGGAAGCGCGACGGTAGTGCGAACGCGGTGACCCAGAGGAAGACGATCCCGGCACCGAGCCCTTCGCCTATGGAATCGACCACCGAGTC
>JBDHKT010000575.1:0-2017 GCA_039586255.1 Gemmatimonadota bacterium
GGCCGTGCCGACGCCGGGATAGAGCGTGTCGACCATACAAGTGACGAAGAGGGCCACGCGTGGGCGGGACGTCGGGCTGTCGGTCATAGGCGGACAAGATGTGAAAGGAATCGTGGGCGCGCGACCCCGCGATTGATCGCAACCGGCCACGGCCGCATCTTCCGGTTGATGCTTGAGATAGTGGTCATCGGAGCGGGCATAGCGGGGTTCTCCGCCGCGCTGGCGCTGTGGGAACGTGGCGCCGCGGTGACGCTGGTCGAGGAGAGTCGACCGGGTGCTGCGGCGACGGGCGCGTCGGCGGGGATGGTGGTGGCGCAATACGAGGCCGGCGGACCGGACGAGAAGTTCCGCCTCTGCCTGGAGAGCCGAGCGCGCTACCCGGAATTCGCAGCGCGGATAGAGGAGCTGTCCGGGCGGCGGCTGGCCGTGCGCTGGGACGGGCTGCTGGTCGCGAACGTCTCGGACGAGGAGCACGAGGGGGCGGTGGAGACCGTGCGCTGGCAACGCGAGGCGGGTCTGGAGGCGGAGGTGCTCGATTCCGCCGCAGCCGCGGAGCTTCAGCCCGGGGTAGCGATCGATGTCGTGTCGTACCTGTGGCTGCCGCAGGAGGGACAAATTGACAGCCAGCAGCTGGGTGCGGTGCTGAGCGACGCCGTGACGGGGACGGGCATCCGGCTGATCAGTGGCAACGCCGCGGCGGAGGTTCTATCCCGTGATGACCGTGTGACCGGTGTCGCGATGGCCGACGGCCGTACCCTGGAGGCGGAGCGCGTCGTACTGGCGGCGGGTGCCTGGAGCGGCACGATCGGTGGTCTGCCACGCGAGTTGCCGGTGCGGCCGGTTCGCGGACAGATCGCGCGGTACCCGGCAAAGGCTCTGGCCCTGAAGCGCATCGTGGCGAGCCACGCGGGCCGTTACCTGGTACCGCGGTCCGATGGAACGGTCCTGGCCGGGAGCACCATGGAAGACGTGGGCTTCGATCGCTCGATCACCGACGCCGGCCTGCAGGCGATACACGAGTCGGTTTCGGGTCTCGTCCCGGCGCTCGCCGGGCTCAAGCCGCTGGAACGCTGGGCGGGGTTGCGGCCGATCAGCCCCGACTTCCTTCCGATCATCGGACCGGACCCCGATCTCGAGGGGCTGGTGTACGCCACCGGTTACGGCCGCGCGGGGATCGTGCTGGCACCGGTGACCGGGACAATAGTCGCCGATCTTGCGTTGACCGGAGATTCTGAGCACGATTGGCGGCCATTCCGGCCGGATCGCTTCGCTGAATCGTCCTGATTGCTGAATCGCGGACAGTTGCGACGGTCGCCCGGCGCTGCGCATCTGTGGATTGGAGAACGACGCCTCAAATCTGAGACAGGGATGAGACTATGAATCGTGTACGCGACGGTGCAGTGCTCCTGTGTCTGGGCCTGCTGGCTGCGGCCGGCTCGCTAGAGGCCCAGGTGCGTGAAGAGAAGCTGACCGAGCCGCAGGCCACCTACCCGGACGGCTTCGGCCTGGTCAACGGCCTGCTGGAGCTGGCCGACGGCCGGGTGATGATCGCCGACCCGCTTGGCCAGGCGCTGGTTATCGCCGATATGAACACGGGGACGGCCGACACGGTGGGCGCCGTTGGCAGAGGTCCGGAGGAGTACAACCAGCCGGACGGGCTCTTCCCGATGCCCGGCGGCTCGATCCTGCTCGTCGACCTCGGGAACGCGCGGCTGACCGTGCTGGGGCCCGACGGGAGCTTCGGCGAGACGATGCCGATAACCCAGGGCGAGCCGGGGACCGGCCGCTTGCAGATCCTGCTGCCCCGGGGCACGGACTCGGAGGGGCGACTGTACTTCCGGCCGATGGGCGGCGGGATGCGACAGCTGCCCGACTCGGCGGCGATCGCGCGTTACGATCGGGCGTCCGGTGCCATGGACACGGTGGCGCAGGTCAAGCTGCCGGAGATGAAGCAGACCACCCGAGGCGGTGCCAATAATCAGGCGGTGATGATCATGCCGGTGCCGCTGAGCCCCGA
>JBDHKT010000048.1:0-8201 GCA_039586255.1 Gemmatimonadota bacterium
CGAGTGAGCCGCGGCACACCGTCGCCATCGACGAGGAGCCGTTGGACTCGAGGATGTCGATGACGATGCGTATCGTGTAGGGGAAGTCTTCGTAGGCAGACACCAGCGTCTGCAGAGCACGCTCCGCCAGGGCGCCGTGGCCGACCTCGCGCCGCGACGTACCGCGGAACATCCGGACCTCGCCGACCGAGAAGGGCGGGAAGTTGTAGTGGAGCATGAAAGACTTCGACGTCTCCTGCAAGACATCGATCGTGTCGATCCGCTGCTCGTCACGGCTGGTCCCGAGGGTTACGACGGACAACGCTTGAGTGCTGCCGCGGGTGAAGAGCGCCGAGCCGTGTGTGCGCGGCAGTAGTCCGACCTCGCAGGAAATCGGGCGTACCTCCTCGGGCGCGCGGCCGTCGACCCGCTCCCGCTTCTCGAGGATCTGAGTGCGCAGGGTCTCGTACTCGATCTGGTCGACGACCTTGTTCACCTGCTCCTCGTAGTTCTCGATCTCCTCGAACTCGCCGGCCAGCTCATCGACGATATCCTTGCGCAGAGCCGCGACAGCTTCGCTGCGCTCTTCTTTGCTGGGGAGGTTGAGCGCTTCGTCGACGCGTTGCGACGCCAGATTCTGGACACGCGAGACGAGATCCTCGCTCAGCGCGGGCGACGTCCACTCCATCTTCGGCTTTGCCAGTGGCTCGACTAGCTCCTTCTGAATCGCGACCAATTCGCGAATTCCCTCGTGCGCGAACTCGAGTGCGCTTACGAGCTCGTCTTCCGAGATCTCGAGAGCACCACCCTCGACCATCACAACGGAATCTTCCGAGCCGGTTACGACCACGTCGACGTCGGAGAACTCGAGTTGCTGGAATGTGGGGTTGAGCACCCACTCGCCCTCCAGCCGGCCGACCCGCACGGCCGCGACAGGATACGGGAACGGCACGCTCGACAAGTTGAGCGCCAGCGACGCGCCTAACAGGCCGAGGACATCGGCATCGTTCTCCTGGTCCGCGGACAGGATAGAGATGACGACCTGAGTCTCGTTGGAGAAGTCCTTGGGGAAGAGCGGCCGGATCGATCGGTCGATCTGGCGGGCCGAGAGAACCTCCTTCTCGCCCGGCCTGCCCTCGCGCTTGAAGAAACCGCCCGGGATCTTGCCCGCCGCGTAGCTTTTCTCGCGGTACTCTACGGTCAGCGGGAAGAAGGGCAGCTTCGTCCGTTTGTCCTCGGCGACGACCGTAGCGAGTATTGTCGTCTCGCCGAACTGTACGAGGACGGCACCGTCCGCCTGTCGGGCCATGCGGCCTGTCTCCAACATCAGAGTCCGGCCGGCGAATTCGCGTTCAATCAGTGTTGCCATGGTTTCCGCTATTTCCTTACTGCTAAGAGGTAGTTGAATGGGAAACGCCTCCGAGGGTCATCGGGGGCTTCTCCTTCTATCCGCGCAGGCCCAGATCCTTGACCAACTGTCTGTAAGCCTCAGGGCTAGTTCGGTTGAGATAACGAAGCAGCCGGCGCCGTCTGCCGACCCACTTGAGGAGTCCCTGGCGGCTGTGGTGATCCTTCGGGTGCTGCCGCAGATGCTCCGTGAGATCAGTGATCCTCTGGGTAAGCAGTGCGATCTGCACCGGTGTCGAGCCACGATCAGCGGGACTTTTCCGGTACTTCTCAATGAGCGCTTCGCGCTTTTCCTTGGTCATTACCATCCTGTAGCGACTTTCTGGCTAGAAGAGCCCGGCCGCAGCCGGTTTCCACTGTCTAGATAGACCGACAAAGTTATTCCGACCCCCTGTCCATGTAAAGGCGGCCCTGCCGGAAGAAGTCCACCGCCGCCTCGCGGTCCCGCCTCATCTGCTCGACCAGCTCGGAGGCCGAGGCGAAGGGTTGGACGTCGCGCAGCCGGGCGAGGAACGCGACCTGCACCAGCTCGCCGTAGAGGTCACCGTCGAAATCGAGCAGGTGCAGCTCGATCGACGGCGGCGACCCACGGAAAGTCGGTCGCGGGCCCAGGTGCAGCAGGCCGGGCCCATGGTGCGACCGAGAGGCGGCACTTACCGCGTAGATTCCGTCCCGCGGCAGAAGCTTGTCGCCATGGCCGATGGCTACGTTGGCCGTGGCGAAGCCGAGCGTCCGGCCGCGCCCCTCACCGTGAACGACGACCCCGGTCAGCGAGTAGGGACGACCGAGCCCCCTGGCGGCCCGCTCGACGTCTCCCGCCTGCAGGGCACCGCGGATGCGGCTGGATGAGATGGTCTCGTCGTTCATCAGCGCCGGCCCCAGCACCTCGACATCGAAGCCGAAGCGCGCCCCGACCTCTCGCATCGTCTCGGCGTCTCCGCTACGATCCCGACCGAAACCGTGGTCATAGCCCACGACCAATCGCTTCAGACGGAAGCGCTCCAGCAGCACCTCACGAACGAATTCCTCCGGGAGGTAGAGGGACAGCGATCGGGTGAAACTCAGGAAGACGGCATAATCGATTCCTGAGAGCGACAGGATCTCCTTCTTCTCGTTCGGCGTGGTGAGGAGGCGCGGCGCGTTCTCGGGCCGAACGATCTTCAGCGGGTGCGGGTCAAAAGTGACCAGCACACTATGTAGGTCTTCCTCGCGAGCCGCCTCGCACAGACGCTGCAGCACGGCCCAGTGCCCGCGATGCACCCCATCGAACATGCCGACCGTGATTGCGGCGCCCCGCGCATGGGGCGGCAGCCCATGATTCTCAGCCGTGTGCTCCAACTACCTGATTCCCCTCCGGCTCAATCGGACGGCGCTCCAAACACCTTTCTCGGCCATATTCGACTCTCTCGCTGCTCGACGATCGCCACCAGGTAGCCATTCACGAAAGCGGCGGCCGGGCCTTCTAGCTGCTCCCTGCCCCAGCTCGCCGGCCGGCCGTGACGGAAGCCATCTGCGGTCTCAACGTCGAGATCCAATCGCTCGAGGCCCGCCACCGCTTCTTCGGGCGGCCGCAGCTGCACACGGATTTCGTCCGCCGATATGTCGCGATCCAGTTGAATCGCGGCGTCGACGCTGAACTCCCCTATCCGCAGCCTGCGCAACTCGGCGAGATGCCCTCCCACGCCCAGCGCCTCACCGACGTCCCGGGCAATCGCACGTATGTATGTGCCGCTGGAGCACGCAACCTCAACGCACACATCGGGCAGCAACAGGTCGCGAAGCTCGATGCTCCGAACCGTCACCCGCTGCGATTCTAGGTCGACTTCTCCGCCCGCGCGGGCCAAAGAGTAGGCTCGCCGGCCCGAGAGCTTCTTGGCTGAAAACGCCGGTGGAAGCTGCTCGATCTCACCCACCTGGGCCTCCAGCACCCGCCGTATCGCAGCCGCGTCGAGCTTGCGCCAGTCGTCGCTCCGTCCGATTACCGTTCCTGTCCGATCATCGCTGTCGGTGCGCTCACCCAAGCGAATGACACCGCGGTAGACCTTGGGCAACGGGGTCAGGTATTCTGCCAGGCGGGTCGCCCAGCCGACGCAGAGCAGGAGCAGGCCGCTGGCGAACGGGTCGAGTGTTCCGGTGTGGCCGACGCGCCGCACCCCGGTGACTCGACGCACGATCTCGGCCATATCGTGCGATGTAGGGCCTTCCGGTTTGTCGACCAGGAGCAGGCCAACCGCGTCAGCCCCCATCCTCTTCCTCTGGCGGCTCATCCGGCAGATCGATCTCGGCCAGCAACTCGTGGATGCGGGCCGCCCGCTCCTGGGTTCGGTCGATCTCGAAATGCAGCTCGGGGGTCCGGCGAATTCTCAGGCCGCGCCCGATTCGGGAGCGGATGAACCCGGCGGCGCTGGCCAGCCCTGCGATCGCTTCCGCTTTCCGCGTCTCGTCTCCATGTACCTGGACGTAGACAGTGGCTTCCTTCAGGTCGGGCGTGACTACGACGTCGCTGACTGTGACCTCTCCTATGCGAACGTCTTTGACCTCGCGTTGAAGCAGACGCGAGATCTCTTTTTTCAGCAGCGGACCCAGTCTCTGGGTACGCGAGTACTCTTTCTTCATCGAATCACCGAAAAAATGGCTGCAGCCGTCCCCACCATCCGGACGACTAGTCGGACTCAGTAGAAGTAGGTGGCGCTGTCGATGATGCGAACTCGAGGCTCCGAAGCGACTACCGAGTCGACGCGGCTCAGCACCTCGTCCGCCCGTCGCCGATCGGTGGACACGGTGGCGGCGCAGAGTTCCGCTCTCTGCCATCTGTCCTGATAGTCCGTCTCGGCCACCGCGACGTTGTGGCGTCCGCGGAGCCGATCCTTCAGGCTCCTTAGTACCGCCCGCTTCTGCTTCAGGGAGGAACACCCGTCAAGGTGAAGCTCCCAGGCTATCACGCCTGTGACCACGGCAGTTCGAGGGTCGGGCCGTGCGCGTCGCGCACAGCGAGCTGTGGCTACTTCTTCGCTCCCGATTCACCTTCGCCGGAAACGCCGGCCTGCGCCACGCCGCCGTCCGAAGCGCGGGCGCCGTCCAACGTGCGTGCTATCTGCTCGATCCGGAAGGCCTCGAGAATGTCGCCGACCTTCACGTCGTTGAAGTTCTCGACCGACATACCGCACTCGTAGCCCGCCCTCACCTCTTTGACGTCGTCCTTGAACCTCTTCAAGCTGGCGAGCTTGCCCTCGTAGATGACGACGTGTTCGCGCAGTACGCGGATACGAGCGTTCCGATCGATGACGCCCTCGCTGACGTAACAGCCGGCGACCGTTCCGGTCTTGGGCACCTTGAACAACTGCCGGACCTCCGCCGCGCCGTCGATGACCTCCTTTTCCTCCGGAGCGAGCATCCCCTCGAGCGCCGATCTCACTTCCTCGGCGGCCTCGTAGATGACACGGTAGGAGCGAATATCGACGCCCTCGCGCTCGGCCAGCTCGCGGGCACCGCGGTCCGGGCGTACGTGGAAGCCTATGATGATCGCGCCGCTGGTCTGGGCCAGCAGCACATCGCTCACGTTCACAGCGCCGACGCTCCGGTGGATTACTCTGACCTCGACCTCGTCGGTGGACAGGCGCTCGAGCTCGTCCGACAACGCCTGGACGGAGCCGTCGGTGTCGCCTTTGATGATGAGTGCGAGCTGGGTCCTCTCGCCTGCCTGCACGGCCTCGAATATGTCCTCGAGGCGGCCGACCTGGCTCCTGCGGCGGAAATCCCTCTCGCGCTCTATTTGCTGGCGCTTGCCGGTGATCTCACGGGCGCGCTCGTACTCGAGGACGATCAGGCTGTCACCGGCCTGCGGAACGCCTTCGAAGCCGAGCACGCGGGCGGGTATCCCCGGTGTGCCGACCTCGATGGTGTTGCCACGCTCATCGAGTAGCGCCCGGACGCGGCCGGCGTGGATGCCGCAGACGAAGCCGTCGCCGACCGCGAGCGTCCCCTCGGCGATCAGGACGGTGGCCACGGGGCCCATGCCCTTATCGAGCTCGGCTTCGATGACGGTGCCTCGGGCGGCGAGCCCCGGATCGGCGTTGAGCTCGAGCATATCGGACTGTAGCAGGATTTTTTCGAGAAGGTCGTCGATCCCCTGGCCCGTCTTGGCGGAGATCTCGGCGCTCAACACTTCGCCACCGAAGTCCTCGATCACGACCTCGTGCTCGAGCAGCTCCCGCTTGACCTTGATCGGGTCCGCCGCCGGCAGGTCGATCTTGTTGACGGCGACGATGACCGGCTTGCCGGCATTCTTGGCATGACTGATCGCCTCTCTGGTCTGAGGCATCACGCCGTCGTCGGCGGCGACGACGAGAATCACGATGTCGGTGACATCCGCGCCGCGGGCTCGCATCGCTGTGAACGCGGCGTGGCCCGGTGTGTCGAGAAACGTGATGCTGCGGTCTCCGTCCACTTCGACGTGGTAGGCACCGACGTGCTGGGTGATGCCGCCGGCCTCGCCGGCGATCACGTTGGTCTTGCGGATGTGGTCGAGCAGTAACGTCTTACCGTGGTCGACGTGACCCATTACGGTGACGACAGGCGGCCTCGGGGTCAGACGCTCGGGATCCGCCAGCTGCACCTCACCGATAACGTCGGCGTCGTACTCGTCCTCGCGAGCCGCTGTGAACCCGAGCTCCTCGGTGATCAACTCGATCTGATCGTAGTCGAGCCGCTGGTTGATGGTGACCATCATCTCGAGATTCTTGAAGGCCGAGGTGATGATCTCGTTAGGCGGGACCCCCATGAGGTCCGCCAGCTCGGCAACGGTTAGGAACTCGGGCACACGTACCGTGGTACGTTCCTCTTCCGCCCGCTGGGCGGCTTCGGCCGCCTCGCGCTCGGTTCTCTCAGAGACATCGCGGCGCCGCCGGCGCGTCGGCGCCGGGCCCTCCATCTTGGCGAGCGTTCGCCGGATGTTCTGCGCCACCGCGACCTGATCGACTCGTGGCTGCTTCTTCTTCTTGCGACCGCGCCGGCGGCGGCGCCCGTCGAGCGTGTAGCCCTCTGCCTGGATGCGGACGACGCCCGCCGCCACCTTCGGCGCCTCCGGCACCACTCGAAATACCGGGGTCGGAGGCGGCGGCCGTAGCGCCGCCGGCTCGGCCACGGCTTCCGCCGCGACCTCGGGCACCTCTTCGTCGGTGGGCATCGCTGCTTCAGGGACGTCCTCCTCCGCCGAGGGCGGTGCCTGCGCGGCGACCGGTTCCACCTCCTCGTCTGTCCGAACAGGCTCGAGCTCAGGCCAGAGGCTGACCTCACGGACTTCAGCCGCGATCTCGATCCCCGGCGCCTCTTCAAGCTCCGCAGGTTCCTCGACACCGATAGCCTGCTCCGCCACCTCAGCCAATTCCTCAGCCGCCACTTCGACCAGCTCGGGCTTCTCCACGACGCGACGACGGCGACGCCGACGTGCCGCGGCATCCGCTTTCCCGCCCTTCTTGTCCGGCCGACGTTTGTCCCGCTCCAGCCGCGTGCGGGCGCGGGCGACCTGCCCCTCATCCAACGCGGACATATGGCTGCGGACGGGGATATCCATCTCCCTGAGCAGGTGGATCAAGCTTTCGCTCTTGACCTCGAATTCCTTCGCCAGCTCGTAGACCCGCATCTTCGCCAAGCGTGAAACCCTCCTGTCCCCTAAACTTCCACGGCCTCTGCTAGCTCTACTACCCGGTCGCCAAGCGACCTGTCGGTAACCGCCATCACGACGACCCGCTCCCGTCCTACCGCGCGTCCCAGACGCTCACCGTCGAGGACGACGACCTTCGGCGGCGCATCGCCGGCGAAGAGTCGCTCCAGCTTGCGCCTTACACTGTCCGGCGCATCGCCGGCGACCACAACGGCCGCGGCTTCCCCGTTGCTCACCGCCCGCGTCACCGCTTCCAACCCAAGCCGCAGGCGACCGGCCCGCGCGGCCAGGCCCAGACTACTCAACAGACGGCCCGTTGCCTCAGACTTGCTCGTCCGACTCACCCTCTGCGACCACCTCGACATCCGCCTCGGCCACCGGCGCGACTTCCTCGACCGTCGCAGCCGCATCTTCGGCAGTCACTTCCGCCTGCTCGGTCGGCTCGCCGTTACCGGTGGCGGCGACCGCTACTTCGCCGCCCTCCGCGGTTTTCGGCTCGAGCGAGTCGGAGGCCTCCGCGGCAGCCTCCTCGACTTCATCCTCGATATCCGCAAACGGCCCGCCCGTCGCCACCGGCTTGGCATGAGCCGGCATCTTCTCCGACAGCTCGACCGGCTCCTCGACGATAGTAAGCTCCTCGATCAGCTTCTCCAGGAGCTCGGCATCCTCGGGGTTTAGCCCGGCTATCCGCAGGAAGTCGTCGCGCTCCAGGTCGATGATGTTGAGGAACGTCTCATGGCCCGCAGCCTGGAGTGACGCCAGCACGGCCGGCGGAATATCGAGCTCGGCGAGCGGGAAGTCCGCCGCCCGTTCCTCCTCTTCGCCGCCGCCGAACAGAGCGACCTGAGCCCCACGCTCCATCCACTCGCGACTCGAGTAGAGATCGATCTGCCAGCCGATAAGCTGGGATGCGAGCCGCACGTTCTGACCGTTCCGCCCGATGGCGAGCGAGAGCTGGTCCTCGTCGACGATCGCGGTGATGACCTTCTGCTCGGTCTCGGAGATGACTTTCGCCACCTTGGCCGGAGCCAGCGCGCGCTTCGCGTATATCTCCGGATCCGGGTGCCAGGGGACGATGTCGATCCGCTCGCCGCTCATCTCAGAGACGACGGCCTGGACGCGTGAACCCTTGAGCCCGACACAGGCGCCGACC
>JBDHKT010000049.1:0-12936 GCA_039586255.1 Gemmatimonadota bacterium
TACCAGCAACTACCGCGCCTTCTGCGAATGGTATGAACAGCGCATCGCCGAATGCGGCGGTATCGACCTGCAGATCCTCGGGATCGGCTCTGACGGACACATCGCCTTCAACGAACCAACCAGCTCCATGAGTTCGCGGACACGGCTGAAGACATTGTCAAAGCAGACTATCGACGACAATGCAAGGTTCTTCGAAGACCGCAAAGAGGTTCCCGTCTACGCGATCACCATGGGTGTCGGGACAATTCTTGACGCACGCAAGCTCATCCTCCTTGCCAGCGGCAAGGGCAAAGCCAAGGCCATCGCACAGACGGTTGAGGGGCCGATCACCAGCACGGTCACGGCCAGCGCACTGCAGTTGCATCGCGACGCGACTGTGATCATTGATGAGGAGGCGGCCAGCGAGCTCAAGATGCGCGACTACTACGAATTCATCTACGCGGCGAAACCCGCGGCGCCTAAGACGTGAGAAGGCCGGCGGCGAAGAACAGCGCCACCTGTCCGATGAATTCGCCCCTTTGCGATGACAGGGCTGACCCAATCAGAGGATGACCGGTTGATGACGGACCATCGTTCCCGACGGGGCTTTCTGAAACGCCTGGGTGCCGCCGGACTTGCCCTGTCGGCCGGGTTGGCGGGCAGTTGCTCTCGATCCGAGAGCATGCCCAACATCGTGATCATTCTCACCGACGATCAGGGCTACGCCGATGTGGGTGTGTACGGAGCCGTGGGCTTTACCACGCCCCATCTCGACCGCCTGGCCTCCGAGGGCATGCGCTTTACTGACTTCTACGTCAGTCAGGCCGTGTGCTCCGCGTCCCGGGTCTCGTTGCTCACGGGGTCCTATGCACAGAGGGTCTCCATCCGTGGCGCGCTCAATCCCTATGCCGAGGTCGGCCTCAATCCCGAGGAGGAGACCATAGCCGAGATGCTTAAGAAGCGGGGATATGCCACGGGCATCTTCGGCAAATGGCATCTGGGGCATCTCGAGGAATTCCTCCCCCTGCAACACGGGTTCGACGAGTATCTGGGCCTGCCGTATTCCAACGACATGTGGCCTATCGATTACGACGGTCAGCCGGCGACCGGCGGAAACAAGGTGACCTACCCACCCCTGCCGCTCATCGACGGGAATGAGACGGTTGAGACGATCGAGGATCTGGAGGGCCAGGCCACGTTGACCACGCGGTACACGGAGCGGGCCGTGAGTTTTATCGAGCGGCACAGGCACGAGCCCTTCTTTCTCTACCTGGCCCATTCCATGCCCCACGTGCCGCTGGGCGTCTCGGACAAGTCCAAGGGCCACAGCGCCCAGGGCATGTACGGTGACGTCATCGAGGAGATCGACTGGTCCGTGGGCCAGGTGCTGGCGGCTCTGGATCGCCACCAACTGGCGGAGAACACCCTGGTGATCTTCACCAGCGATAACGGTCCTTGGCTCAATTTCGGCAATCACGCGGGGTCGGTGGGTCCCCTGCGGGAGGGCAAAGGCACGGCGTTCGAGGGTGGAGTGCGGGTGCCGGCCATCATGCGCTGGCCCGGGCGGATCGAAGCGGGATCGGTCAGCAGGAGGATGGCCTCGACCATCGACATCCTTCCCACGTTGGCGGCCGTAACCGGCGCGGCCCTGCCGGAGGTACCCATCGACGGCGTGAGCATCCTGCCGCTGTTGGAGGGCGACGAGTCGGCCGTTCCCCGAGATCGGTTCTATTACTACTACGGTGGCGAGCTCCGGGCAGTACGCGAGGGCAAGTGGAAGCGAGTCTACCGGCATCGTACGCGGTCTTACATGGGCGTCGAGCCGGGGGATGACGGTCTTCCGGGCGCTTATGCCTTCCCCACCGTAATGACTGCGCTTTACGATCTCGAAAACGACATCGGCGAGACCACGGATGTCTCGGCGGATCACCCGGAAGTCGTTCAGCGGTTAGATGCTTTGGCCGAAGCGGCTCGCGAGACCCTGGGCGACGGATTGACCCAACGGAAAGGCACAGAAGTGCGGCCGCCGGGACGACGCGGGTTTGACCGGTCTGAGACCGTGACGCATCTGGCCGTAGGTGCGTCGGTGACGCTGACCGCTCCTCCCAGTCCCGGGTATCCGGGACAGGGGCCATCGTCTTTGACGGACGGCCAACTCGGCAGCCGGGACCACCGCGATGAACGCTGGCTGGGATTCGAGGGCGATGACCTGGAGGCGGTGGTCGATCTTGGGGCTGCGCGCAGTGTGCGCCGAATCGGCCTCGACTGTCTTCGGGCCCAGATCTCGTGGATCTTCCTGCCGCAGTCGGTGGAGTTCGCGGTGTCGGCGGACGGGGACGACTGGGAGACGGTGCATCAGGCACCGGTCGTTCTAGAGATGAACCCGAGAACCGGAACACAAACGGTCGCGGCTGAGGTCCACGCCGGACCGGTGCGCTACCTCCGAGTTCGCGCGCGGAACCTAGGAAAATGCCCGGAATGGCACCCCGGGGCGGGGGGCAAGGCATGGCTCTTTGTGGATGAGATAATCGTGGAGGGTAGCGACAATGATTGAGATGGCGAGTACGTCCGCCATGTTCCGGTCCATACTTCCGTGCTTAATGACGGCTGGGCTGCTGTCGCTCACCGCCTGCCAACCGCGCGACGCGGAGGACACGAGGGAGTACTCGGTAGATCAGGGTCGGCGCCCCAACGTCATCGTCATCGTCGTCGATGACATGCGCTGGGACGAGTTCGGGATGGCCGGCCATCCCTATCTCGAGACACCGCACATCGACCGACTGGCACGCGAGGGTGCCTGGCTCTCCAATGCCTTTCACGCCGTACCGCTTTGCTCGCCGAATCGCGCCAGTATCCTGACGGGCCAGTACCCGTCGCGCCACGGGATCATCGACAACGTGGCGCGGAATCGGGCGAGCCACCGCCTGCAGACCTTCCCGCGTGCGTTGCAGGACGAAGGATACGAGACCGCCTTCCTCGGCAAGTGGCACATGGGCAACGATCCGACACCGAGGCCGGGCTTCGATTACTGGGCGGCCATCCCGGGGCAGGGGCGCACCATCGATCCCGAGCTATACGAGGATGGGCGGATCCACACGATCGAGGGGTACATCACCGATGTCCTGACCGACCGTGCGGTGGCGTTCATCGAGCGCGATCGATCGGGCCCATTCTTCCTATATATAGGACACAAGGCGATCCACCCCGACGCCCGGCAGCTGGACGACGGCTCCGTAGACCTCTCTGTGCCACGGGGATACGTCCCGGCGCCGCGGCACCGGGGGCGTTACGAGGAGAACGTCCTACCGCGCCGCGCGAACGTCATCTCGTCGCTCGACGAACTGACCGACAAACCGGCGCTGCGCAGAGCGTTGCTGAACAAGAGCTCAGCTGAGATGGTCGAGATGTTCGGTGAGGAGGAGCTCGATCCGGGCTCAAGCGAAGAGACGATCCGACGGCGTGCCGAGATGCTGCTCGCCGTCGACGATGGCCTGGGACGAATGGTCGATGCACTCGACCGGCGCGGCATTCTGGACGAAACCTTCATTCTGTTTACCAGCGACAACGGTTTCTTCTACGGCGAGCACGGTCTGTCGACCGAGCGCCGGCTGCCATACGAGGAATCGATCCGAACACCACTGATCGTGCGGTACCCGGCTGTGGCGGAAGCCGGCTCACAGATCGATGACCTCGTCGTCTCCGTCGATATCGCGCCGACGGTGCTGGAGATCGCGGGCGCGCCTGTCGGTAATCACATTCAGGGTCGCTCGTTCGTACCACTGCTTCAGGGTGACGCCACAGACTGGCGCCGCTCGGTTCTGATCGAGTTCTACACGTACGAGAATCCGTTCCCCTGGCTGGTCGACATGGATTACCGCGCCATCCGAACCAGCCGCTACAAGTACGTGCACTGGATGCAGCACCCCGACGAGAACGAGTTGTACGACCTCGTCGAGGATCCCTACGAGACCCGGAACCTGATCGATGATCCGCGCCTGGCAGGCGTCCTCGGGGAGCTGCGCGCGGAATTGGCGGCGGCGGTGCTCGATGCGATGCAGCTTGCCAGGTAGCTGCCACTGAACGAAACCTGCTGGAACTCGGACCTGCCGCTTCCCGAGTAGGCTCTGGGATCGCCTGCATAGGATGTGCACGCATGGAAGGTTCAGCAGAGGCAACAGCATCGAACGGATTTCAGGTCTTTGTGAAACCGATCGGTGCTGTCTGCAATCTTGACTGTCACTACTGTTACTACCTGGAAAAGGAGGGTCTCTACCCGGATGTCGAATCGTTCCGCATGAGCGATGACATTCTGGAGGAATACATCGTTCAGCACATAGAGGCTTCCACCGGTGAAGTGATCCGCTTCTCCTGGCACGGTGGTGAGCCGACCATCCTCGGTGTCGACTACTTCCGTCAGATCGTTGCGCTCCAGCGAAAACACGAGCCTCCGGGCAAACGGATCGTCAACGGCATCGTCACCAACGGCACGCTGCTCGATGAAGAATGGTACCGCTTTCTCGCGGAGGAGGGTTTTGCCGTCGGGCTTAGCCTCGATGGACCCGGGGAGCTGCACGACCGCTACCGGGTAACCAAGGGCCAGAAGCCAACCCACGGGCAGGTGATTCGCGCCTTCAGACTTCTGAAGCGACACCGGGTACCCTGCGACGTCCTCTGCGTGGTGCACGATCTAAACGTCGGCCACCCCAAGCAGGTTTACCGGTTCTTCAAGGATATCGGGGCGACATACCTGGGTTTCTTGCCGGTGGTAGAGCGGAGGGACGATCTGCCTCGGGGGGTGGGTGAGCATACGGTCCCGGCCGAAGCGTTCGGCACCTTCCTGTGCACGATCTTCGACGAGTGGGTTCGGCACGACATCGGTCGTATCATGGTTCAGATATTCGACGAGGCGGCTAGGCCCGCCCGCGGCCTGGAGCACTCACTTTGCATCTTCCGCGAGACCTGCGGTGATATCCCCGTCCTGGAACACAACGGCGATCTGTTCTCCTGTGATCACTTTGTCGACAGGGAGCACCTGCTGGGGAATATCCAGGAGATCCGACTTGCCGAGCTGCTGGAGAGTCCGGCGCAGCTGCAATTCGGAAGTGATAAGCGGGACTCGCTGCCGCGCTACTGCCTGGAGTGCGATGTGCGGCCGATGTGCAACGGCGGATGCCCGAAGGACCGGTTCATCCGGACACCGGATGGTGAGGAAGGGCTGAACTACCTCTGTACGGGCTACAAGAAGTTCTTTACCCAGAGTCGCCCGGCCTTCGAAAAGCTCGTACCGTTGTGGAAAGCCGGCGCATCTGCCGAGGAGCTAATGAGAGCAGCGCGGGGGGTGGAAGAAAGGACCTCTGTCCGGGCGGGTCGCAATGATCCCTGCCCATGCGGCAGCGGGCGCAAGTACAAGAATTGTTGTCTCGGCAACTGAGGGCCGCGCCGGCGCGGCACTCTCTTCCGGCGGTAAGGCGGCCTCAGGACGCGAGGTGTCTCTTCAGAAAGGCGATCGTGCGACCCCAGGCCAGGTCGGCCGCCTCCTTGTTGTAGCGTGCCGCGTTCGTGTCGTTGTTGAAGGCGTGGGACGCGCCCTCATACACGTAGATCTCGTACGTCTTGTTGTTCGCCTTGAGCGCGGCCTCGTAGTCTGCGATGCCGGCATTGATGCGCTCGTCCAGCCCCGCGTACTGAAGAAGCAGCGCAGCCGTGATGTTCGGTACTTCCTCAGCCGGCAGCTGGCGGCCGTAGTAAGGGACACTCGCATTCAGCGGTGTGCCCGCTGCGGCCAGCTGGTTCGCGTAGCCGCCACCCCAGCAGAAGCCCACGGCTCCCACCTTGCCCGTCGACTCGGGGTGATCTGCCAGGAACGGCACGGCGGCGGCGAGCCGATCCAGGGTCTCCTCTGCATCCAGGCTTCGCAGCATCTCTCGCGCCCTGCTCTCGTCGGGCGGTGTACCGCCAAGCGGCGAGAGCATATCGGGTGCCAGTGCTAGGAACCCCTCGAGCGCCATACGCCGGGCAACGTCTTGGATGTGAGGGTTCAGTCCGCGGTTCTCGTGGATCACGATGACGCCCGGGCGCTGTTCGCCGCCCTTGAGCCGAGCGAGGTAGCCGGTAACTCTGGTGCCGTCGGCATCCCATTCGGCTTGCGAGATGTCCAGGCGGTCGTCGTCTTGTGCGACGATCTGGCTGATATAGTCGTTCTGGAGAAAGGGCAGCACCGCGATCGCCGCGGACGAGCTCCCGACGAGTCGGGCCAGGCGGTTGAGGAAATCCCGTCGGCTCAGCGCCCCGCGGGTGAATTCGTCGTATAGATCGATGATCCTCTGGTCCACACGATGGTCCATGCGAGTCCTCCCATTTTTCTTTGGGGTGCCCGGTTGACAATATACAGCAGTCTTCGAGTCTGGCGCATTATGCCGGCCGCCTGTATTGAATAGCGTGGTGTTGGCGATTTCCCCGGCAAGATGCAGGAGGATGAGGAGTGAGCGACCGCGGCCTTAAGCGGATACTCGGCGTGTGGGACGGGCTCGCCGTCGGAGTCGGGCTCGTCATCGGCGTCGGGATCCTCCGTACCCCCGGACTGATAGCCGGCTACCTGGGCGGCCCGTGGCCCATTCTGCTGGTCTGGGTCGCCGGTGGTGTCATCGCGCTCCTCTCCGCGATGGTCTTCGCCGAGATGGCGGCGATGTATCCGGAGGCCGGCGGCAAGTTCGCCTACGCGAGGCAGGCGTTCGGGCCACTCGGTGGCTTCGTCGCCGGCTGGAGCGAGGTGATCGTAACGCGCGGTGGGTTCCCGGCGGCCTCGAAGGCCATCGTGATCGGCGAGTACCTGATACTGCTCACCGGCTGGGGTGCGATCCGCGGCTGGGCCGCAGCCGTCGTGCTCGCCTACTTCCTGCTTCATCTTTTGGGACTGCAGGCAGGCCGGGTCTTTCAGAACATCGCCACGACGGCGAAGGTCCTGCTGATACTCGTCATCATCGGTGCGGGCTTGATCGGCGGCACGGGGGCATCGTGGGAACCCGGCGCGACCATCACGCCGGAGCGTGGACTGCTGCTGGGGTTCGCCCTCGCCTACCTGTCCGTTTCGTTCACCTACTACGGATGGGACGACGCCGTCAAGATGGCGGAGGAGATCCGCGAGCCGGGTAGGACACTGCCGAGAGTCCTCGTCCTCGGTGCGGTCGCCGTCGCAGTACTCTACCTGGCGATCAACGTGGCGTTCTTGGTTGCTCTGTCGCCCGCTCAGATGTCAGGGTCGCCGCTCGTCGCCGCCGACGCTGTAGCGGTAGCCTTCGGCGAGAGCGGGCGCACCTTTATCACGGTCACAGCGCTCGTCATTCTGATCAGCAGTCTGAACGTGAATTTCCTGAGCGTGCCGCGCGTGGTCTACGGGCTGGCGCGAAGAGGTCTGGCACCGGCGGGCCTCGTTCGGGTGTCCGGTGGCGGCACCCCGCTGGGCGGTCTCTTCCTGATCACCGCCCTGGTATTCCTGCTGGCGATGACGCGCTCGTTCGAGTTCCTGATCCAGTTCATGATGTTCGTGGCGATCTCGGTGGACGCGATGGTTCTCATCGCACTCTTCCGACTCCGTGCGCTGCGCCCGGAAGAGTCGCGCCCCTACCGCGTACCGGGTTATCCCTGGATGCCCGCCGTGGTGGTGATTCTGTACGTGATGATCCTCGTGCTGGTCACCGTCACACAGCCTATGCTGGCGGTGGGTGCCGGCGCGTTGTTGGCTGTGTTGGCTGCCGCCGGCGTGATCTGGTCGAGGGCGAGGGCGAATAGCGTGTAGTGGAGGAGGGGAAGCATGCCAACTTGCGCGGAGGTCATGGCGCAGACGCTGTCGGAGGCCGGCGTAGAGCGGATTTTCGGCCTGCCGGGCGGCGAGATCCTGGACCTGGTGGAGGCGTGTCGTGCCCTCGGCATCGAGTTCGTGCTGACACGAGACGAAGGGAACGCGGCCTTCATGGCCGATGTCACGGGCCAGATCCAGCGCCGCCCCAGCGTATGCGTATCCACGCTCGGCCCCGGCGCGCTCAACATGGCGTTGGGCGTCGCCAATGCCTACCTGGATCGTTCACCGGTCATCGCCGTCACCGCATCGATCGCCGAGTCCGCAAGACCCTACGCCACTCACCAGAACCTCGACCTGAACGCCGTCTATCGGCCGTTCACCAAGCTGTCGGTCACGCTGGACGGGGAGAACACACATCGCCCTGCCCAGCTACGTCGGCCGGTCGCCGGAACGCAGCACCGGGCAGGGGAGCGAGGTGCGACTGGAGGCGCAGTCGAGCGCACCTCCGTCAGACGAAGATGTACAGCGCATCGCCGCGGCGATCCGTGACGCGCGACGGCCCGTGGTGATACTGGGGCTCGATCTCGATCCACAAGGAGATCGCGGCAGCGTCCAACTATTCGTGGAAGCGCTCGGCGCGCCGGTATTCGTGACGCCGAAGGCAAAGGGTATCCTCCCGGAAGATCATGCCCTCTTCACCGGTGTCTGTGCCGGGGTCGCTGCCGACAAGGTCATTGTCGAGTTCCTTGGCCGCGCCGATCTCCTCATCGGCCTCGGATTCGACCCGGTCGAGTCGGACAAGCTCTGGCACCAGACGCTGAAGCTCGTATCCATCGGCCCCGTCTCGATTGCAGCGGGTGACTATAGCCCGGCGGACGAGTGCGTCGGCGACCTGGCCGAGCTACTCCCGGCGCTTAGTGAGATGGACCTGGGTTCCTGCGAGTGGCCGGACGCGGAGTTGAAGGAACTCGCCGACCAGCTCGACGAAGCGCTGCGCCCCGCGCATGAGCTGAGGTCGGGACTGTCACCGTACGAGGTTACTCAGCGGCTTCGCGAGCTGTCGCCACGCGATACCATCCACGTCACCGATGTGGGCTCGGTCAAGTTCGTGACCTCGCAGGCGTGGAAGACCTACGAGCCGTTGACGTTCTTCACGTCCAACGGGCTGTCATCGATGAGCTACGGCCTGCCGGGGGCGATGGCCGCCAAGCTCCTCTTCCCCGACAGAACGGTGCTCTGCACGACCGGTGACGGCGGGTTCGGGATGACGCTCTCCGAGCTCGAGACGTGCACGAGACACGGCATTCACGTGATCACCGTCGTATATAATGACAGTGGTCTGAGCCTGATCAAGGCCGTGCAGGAGTACAAGGGACATCCGAACTACGGCGTCGATTACGGGACCGTCGATTTCGCCGCCGTGGCTGAGGCGTTCGGCGCCTGGAGCGCTCGTGTCGAGAGCATGGCCGATCTCGATGCGGCGGTGGCAGAGAGTCTGCGGATAAGACGTCCGGCCGTCCTCGATGTCGTGATCGATCCGACCGAGTATCGTAAACACGCTGCTCCAGCGGCTCCCAGCCCAGATCAGCGAATCGGGTGAGACCAGATGGTAGACCAGCGTTCGGTACGCGAGGCCAGCCAGCAGGATATCGACAGAGTTGTCGAGCTTTGGGCTGAGCATGTGGACTTCCACGCGCAATTCGATCCCCGCTTCCTAAGAGGAGAGGGCTCGGAAGATGGGTTCGCTCATCACCTGCGTAGTCACCTAGGCGACACGGATTTCCTGCTCTTAGTGGGGGAGATCGATGGTGAAGTGGCGGGGTTTCTGCATGGGGAGTTGTCCGATTACCCACCCTGTTTCGCGAACAGAACCCACGGCGTAATCAACGATTTGGCGGTATCGCCTCAATGGCGGCGTGCTGGCTTGGGCGCCGCCCTCCTTGAGAAAGGGATGGCCTGGTTCTCTGCCAAGGGTGTGCCCACCGTAGAAGGGCGCGTCCTCCTGTCGAACCCAGTGGCCGTCGCGTTCTGGCAGAAGACTGGATTCGAGCCCTACATGCAGACGATCCGTGCATCTACGAAGTCACATAAGTGAGTCCGTGTCATCCTGGCTCACGCGCCTTCCATGCGGTCAAGACTTCAGCTTCGCGTTCGGGCGTCATCACCATGGGGGGATTGGCGCGTTGCTCGTCGGTGACTGCGTCTGAGTAGTACCACTCCAGCGTCTCCATGGCAGTGAGGGCGATAGGACGGAACGATAGCCCGGCCGCCTTCGCCCTTGCGATGCTGATCCGCTGCGATCCCAGGTTGTCGTCCACCGGCAGGACCCATGGGATCGCGTAGGAGATCTCATGCTCGATGAGGAAGTCATAGTCCTCGATCCACGTCCACGTCACCTCGGAGGATGTGGCAGCCCGCATGCCGTGTACAAACTCCTGCATCGTCATGGGTGATGCGGGACCGGTAGCGTTGAACACGCCATGAATCTCGTCCTCGAGGAGGTGGATGATCCACTCCGTCAGGTCGCGGACGTCGATCTGCTGCACCAAGTCGGTCTTCTTGCCGGGAACCAGGACCTCTCCTCCCCTGGTGAGTCGGTCGGGCCAGTAGGTACCCCGGTGGGTCCAGTCCAGCGGCCCGACGATGTAGCCGGGACGCACGATGCAGGTTCGCTCGCCGAATGCCTTCCGGGCTTCGGTCTCTGAGAGGGTTTTCATCACGCCGTACCAGGACGCGATGTTTTCTCCCTCGGATTCGTCTTCCAGGACCAGCTCGGTGTCCTCTTCGATTTCGGTGGTCAGATAGGGGTAGTACACGCCCGTCGATGAGATGTAGAGGTAGGTACCGACTGCGTCCTTGAGAAGCTCTGCAGAATCCCGCGTCCACTTCTCGTTCATCCCCGATGCGTCGATCACGGCGTCCCAGCTCCGGCCACGCAAGGCCTCCAGATCATCCTCCCGGTCGCCGATCAGGTGCTCGACGTGCTCGAAGGCATCCTGGAAGAGCCCTGGCCGCCTCCGGCCACGCGTGAAGATCGTGACGGAATGGCCCCGCTCGAGAGCGTAGCGAACGTGATGGGGTCCCGTGAAGTTCGTGCCGCCCAAGATCAGGATCTCGAGGGAGCGTGATTGGCGTGAACCACCGGGGTGGCCGGACTCACCCTCACGCATAGGCTCCGCCGCCAAGTTCTTGCCAAGACCTAATCCGAGAGCTCCGCCGGCGGCGATGCTTGACTTCAGGAAGTGACGTCTGCTGGTGTTCATGAGGTGGCGCCCTCCGATGGACGGTTGTATGACCCTCCGCGGACTGAGCTTCTCTCAGTCACCGCATAAAATGGGGCTCGGATTTCTGGGAGGCTAGCAACGTCAGTTTGCAGGCCGGCTGCTCGCAAGGGTTCGCATACCAACCCTTTGAGTTCTTGCACAGTCCAATATGTAGGCAACATGATACAGATCGACCGTCGCGTTTCACTTACACCACAGCCCCAAGCCTCCTGCGCTCGGCACTCGCCGCGGAAAGAAAGATGATCGAGCTATGGGAAATACTACCGGCTACGGAGCTAGCAGAGCGACCGACCTGAAGCTGGACGTCCGCTACGGCATCCGCGCGCTTCGTCGGACACCGGGGTTCACGCTTGTGGCCCTGATCACGCTGGGCCTGGGCATCGGAGCCACCACCGCCATGTTCTCCGTCCTGGACACGGCTTTGAGACGATCCCTTCCGTTCCCGGAGGCGGACCGCTTGGTTCTCGGGCGGGCCACTTTCAGCGGGAACGTGAACCCGTGGGTCGCCTTTCCCGACTACATGGACTACCGGGATCAGAGCGAGGGCCTGGCGTCGCTGGCCGCAAGCCCGCATCACCAACGTCACCAACAACCTCTTCGCCACCCTGGGTGTGATCCCCCACCTGGGCGGGACCTTCACACTCGACGAACAACCCGCGGCGGGAGGCGGCGAGGTCGTTATCAGCCACGGCTTCTGGCAACGCTGGTTCGGGGGCTCTGCCGACGTGCTGGGCCGGAGTCTCTCTGTGAACGGGAATCCGATGACGGTTGTGGGGGTCACCCCCGCCGGCTTCCGCTTTCTCTACGACTCGGACCTCTGGGTCCCCCCCTGGCCGGGGAACAGCGATCCCATCACTCGCCGATACCACAACTGGCTCCTAGTGGGGCGACTGGCGCCCGGCGTCTCATTGGAAGCGGCCCGGTCGGAAATCGACGTCATCTCGGCTCAGCTAGAAGAAGCGTACCCCGACTCCAACCGGAGAAAGGCGCTGCAGCTCGACTATCTTGACACGGCGATGGTGGAGGGGTACAGGCAGTCTCTCCTGGTTCTGGCGGGAGCCGTCGTTCTCGTCCTCCTCATAGCCTGTGGGAACGTGGCCAACCTGTTCTTGGCTCGAGGATCCACCCGCACCTCGGAGCTGGCCGTCCGGGCCGCGCTGGGAGCCACTCAGTCCCGTCTCACCCGCCAGCTCCTGGTGGAGTGCACGATCCTGGCCCTGGTGGCCGGGAGCATGGGGATCATGTTGGCCGTCTGGTTCCAGAACCTAATCCTGGGCTTCGTCTCCATGGATCTCCTGGGGATTGAAAAGGTGGGACTCTCAACCACTATGTTGGGCATCGCTCTGGTTCTGTCCCTGATGACGGTTGTCCTCTTCGGCGTTTTCCCGTCCTTCGCGGCGGCGCGGGCAGACCCCGCCGAACGTCTGAAGCAGGGCAGCCGCCGGACTACATCAGGGAGCGGAATCCGCTACCGGAGCGGACCGGTGGTTCTCCAGGTCGCTCTCTCCCTGGTCCTCCTGGTGGGATCTGGGCTTCTGATTCGGAGCTTTGCCAGGCTGCGCGGGGTCGATCCCGGTTTCCGGGTGGAGAACCTCCTGACCGCCACGGTCTCGCTACCTGCCGATGATTACGGGGAAGGGAATCTCCGAATACAGTTCTTCCAGAGCCTGCGCGAGCGCATCGAAGCCCTGCCCGGAGTGGAGACGGTGGGCATGATCACTCGGTTGCCGATCCTCCAAACGGCGGGCAACGTTGCCATCTGGGCTCCGGAGAGACCTCCCGAGACGAATAACGATGCGCCCTGGGCGGACCGGCGCATCGTCCTGCCCGGTTATTTCGCGACCATGGAAATCCCGCTTGTGGAAGGGCGAGTCC
>JBDHKT010000576.1:0-2012 GCA_039586255.1 Gemmatimonadota bacterium
TACAGCGGATGGGGCGCGCTGGGGCGCTTTCTCTATCTGGCGGATTACCTCGAGCCCGGGCGACCGTTCGCGCCGGTGGAGAACGCCGCCTTGCGGGCCGCTCTTCCCCACGAGCCGGATGTGGCGCTGAGGCGCGTTTGTGCTCTCCGCATGGAGGAGGTCCTGAATCGCGGCAGGCCGTTGCGTCAGGAGACGGTCGCGTTCTGGAATGAGCTTCAGGGGGACGGGGCGGGAGGGACGAGTGAGTAGCCATCTGCGGACTGTCCTGCTCGCTTTGGTGTTCCTCATGGTTGGGGCGTTCGTCGGTTCGCTGTGGCTCGAGATCCGGCACGAGACACCTCTTACCGTCGAGCCACCGGAGGGACATTGGGAGGGGCGGCGCATCAGGGTGGAGGTTCTCAACGGTGCGGGTGTGGACCGCTTGGCCGTTCGTGCCACCGAACGGCTGCGCCAGCTCGACTTCGATGTGGTCTATTACGGCAACCTCGGGTCGTTCGACCGCGATAGCTCGGTGGTCATCGCCCGACTGGACGAACTGGAGCCGGCTCGGCGCGTCGCCGACGCCCTCGGGCTCCGCAGTGTTCTGCACGAGCCTGACAGGAACCTGTACCTGGACGTGACTGTGATCCTTGGGTCGGATTGGGCCGGCGGGCTCGAGCCGCGCAATGTCGAGCCGGGGGCGCAAGGGGGACCGCTCTGGTGGCAGCGTGTGAAGCGGGCGGCGGGCCGTCTGTGGCCGGGATAGTCATGTTGATGGGCCCGAGGGAGGCATTTATCTTTTCTAGTTAGGATTTCGTCGTGATTAACGCTGATGTCGATGTCGCGAGGGAGCATGGAAAGCGGGGCCGGGAGTACCGCCGGGGATCAGACCATCTTGCGGGTCGGCGACCTGCTCGCCCCCGAGCGGGTGAGGGTACCGCTGGAGGGCCTCGACAAGGAGAGCATTCTGGCGGAGCTCGTGGACCTTGTCACCCGGTCGGCAGGGCTCGCTGCGCGGCGCGACGAGATCCAACGGGCCGTTTGGGAGCGTGAGGAGGTACTGAGTACCGGGATCGGCGAGGGGATCGCGCTTCCGCACGCGAAGATCGACGGCCTGGGCGTAATCGTGATGGCCGCCGGAGTGTGCCGGGAACCTGTGGAATTCGGCGCGCTTGATGGTGGGCCCGTGCGGCTAATATTCCTGATCCTCGGACCGGAAACATCGGCGGGCTCGCAGGTTCGCCTACTGAGCCGCATCAGCCGGCTGGTACGCGAGGAGTCAACGCGCCGCAGGCTCGTGTCGGCGGAGGATGCAGAGCGGTTCCATCAGATACTGAGAGAAGCCGAGAGCGCTATCTGAGAGGTACTCTCTCAGTCGCGAGATATAAATGAAAACGTCGCTCAGACCTTCACGTCAGGTTCCTCCCCTTCCGTATCGAGCGACTACGCGCTGGACTGATACCATACACCCTTAGCGATTGGCTGACCGCATGACGGCGTCCCTGTACAGCACTTCGTATCGAACGCATATGGCGGGCGAGTTGCGGTCCGAACATGTCGGCACGAAAGTCCGATTGGCGGGTTGGGTACACCGTCGTCGAGATCTCGGCGGCCTCATCTTCATAGACCTGCGTGATCGGAAGGGCGTCGTGCAGGTATCGTGCGATCCGGATGTGCTGACGGAAGACGCGATGGAGAGTGCGCGACGTATTGGCTCTGAGGTCGTGATCGCGATCGAGGGCGATGTCGTGGCCCGGCCGCCGGAAGCCGTGTATCCGGATATGGCTACCGGCGAAGTCGAGGTGGAGGTGGAGGGAATCGTCCAGTTCGCGCCATCTGAGACACCGCCGATCCTAGTCGCCTACGGCGCGGATGAGGAGCTGGCTTCGGAGGAGTTACGACTCCGCTATAGGTACCTCGACCTGCGGCGCCCCGAGATGCTGCGGAACTTCGTGCTCCGCCATCGCGCCTTTCAGGCGATCCGCTGTGCGCTGGGCGAGCTCGAGTTCGTCGATGTCGAGACGCCGATGCTT
>JBDHKT010000577.1:0-2010 GCA_039586255.1 Gemmatimonadota bacterium
AAAGGCCGGCCCCACGAGCTCGTGTCCGTAGCCGCGCAGCGTCTCCAGGTTGGCCTGAGTCGCAGGGTGCTCGAACATCCGGGTGTTCATCGCCGGGGCGAGTAGCGCGCGGTGTGGTGCGGCCAGGAGGGTCGTCGTCAACAGATCGTCGGCGATCCCCACAGCCAGCTTGGCCAGCAAGTTGGCCGTTGCGGGGGCGACCACGATCGCGTCCGCCCAGCGCCCCAAATCGATATGCCGGAGGGAACCATCCCAGAGCGACTGCAGAACGGGCCGACCCGTCAGACCCTCGAAAGTCGTGGGTCCAACGAACCGCGCTCCACTGCTTGTCAGGATGACTTGTACTTCAGAGCCCGCCTGGAGTAGCTGGCGCACCAGTTCCGCCGTCTTGTAGGCGGCGATCCCACCGGATACGCCGACCAGCACCCGCTTGTCGTCGAACGGGCGCATAAGCCTGGACTACGACCCCGGCCGGCGCCGCTTCACTAAACGGAACTCGATCGATCCGCCCGTCAGCTCCTTGAGAGCCCGGGTCGTCAGCTTCTCCGGCCCGTACGGGGAGTCACCGAGTCGGAGGGCGTTGATCTCGCGAGCATAGCGGGCCGCCACGAGCACACCCAAGTACTTGTTGCCGGCGGCTGTTTCAGCGATCTCGTTCGGGCTGAAAACCTTCATGCAGTTCGATGCCTCTAGACGGTTAGGCCATGTGCGAACGGACAAACTTACTCGGACGACGCGTCCCGTGGAAGGGCCCGGTCAGGGGCACTCCCGCTCCAACCCCTCCTGCAGCTGACGGCGCAACTCCGCGATCTCCGCACCGCGCCGGCTGAGCCGCTGGCGCTCCGCCCCGACGATGGCTCGGATCCGCTCGACCGCTTCGTCCAGCCGGTCGTTGACAACAACGTACTGGAACTCGTCGATACACTTGAGCTCGTTCTTCGCCGTCTCCAGCCGGCGACGCAAGCGCCCCTCGTCCTCACTCCCGCGCTGTCGCAGCCGTTCCATGAGCACGTCGAACGACGGGGGGAGCAGGAAGACCGTGACCGCGCCGGAGAGCGCCTCGACGACCTGACGTGCTCCCTGGACGTCGATGTCGAGGATCAGCAGGCGCCCCTGCCGTTCCGCCTCCTCGAGGTTCGCCCGCGGCGTGCCGTACAGCTCGCCGTGCACCTCGGCCCACTCGAGCAGCTCGTCGTTCCGAATCAACGAATCGAATTCGTCGCCGCCCACGAAATGATAGTCGACACCCTCGCGCTCGCCCGGCCGAATCGAGCGCGTCGTGGCAGATACGGAGAAGATGAAGTCGTCGGACTTCTCGACGAGCCCACAGGCTACGGTCGTCTTGCCCGCACCCGACGGTGCGCAGATGGCAAGGGCGAAGCTCCGATTCATTCGACGTTCTCGACTTGCTCGCGCAGCTTCTCGATCGCCGTCTTGATCTCCACTGCCAGCTTGGCGATCTCTGCGTCGTTGGCTTTCGAGCCGATCGTGTTCGCCTCCCTGTGCATCTCCTGAACCCAGAAACCCAGCCGCTTGCCCGCCGGCTCTGTGCCACCGTCGTCCAGTAGCTGCTCGAACTGTGTCATGTGCGATCGCAGCCGCACGACTTCCTCGTTTATGTCCCAGCGCTCGGCCAGGTAGGCGATTTCCCGCGCCAGCCGCTCCTCGTCGACCTGCGCATCGCCGCTCAGCTCGGCCACGGCCGCCCGCAACCGATCGCGTTCCTCGACCAGCCGCTGCGGAGCCCGTGTGCCTATCGCATCGAGGGCCTGGACCATCGCGCCGAGGGATTCTCGCAAATCGGCGGCCAACGCTCTGCCTTCCTGCTCGCGCATCTCCGATACCATGGCCAGCGCGCCTCGCGTCGCCTGCGCGACCTCCTCGAAGGGCAGCAGTTCGAGCTCGTCCGGCGTCGACGTGAAGATGTCTCCGAATCGCGTCACGAGGCCGACGTCGACGTCTCCGACCAGCTTGTGACGCTCCTTTATATCCTGCAGGGCGACCAGATAG
>JBDHKT010000578.1:0-2010 GCA_039586255.1 Gemmatimonadota bacterium
CTCAGCCCACCAAAAATCGCCGACTTCCCCACGTTGGGGTTGCCGACAAGTACGATGAGCCCTTCCTGTTTTTGGGAGGCTATTGCCGCCGATGATGCGGCGCCCGCTGCGGGAGGCCCGCTCTGAACCTCGCTCACGTCGTCGTCACACGGACCCGGCGCGCCAGCTCCCGGCCGATCGCTACCTGGCGGTGACGACGTTGCAGGACCACAGGGCCGAAGGGGATCCGGCTGACCACTTCCACGTCGGCGCCTTCCTCGAACCCGAGGCGCGTGAGCTCGCGCCGGGCGGTCGCATCATCGATCGCCTCGATTCGGGCCCAGCTGCCAACAGGTACGCGGTCGATCCCCATCCGAGTCTCCGGGGCTTAAGGACTGAGAACGGATATCAACCGCAATGTGGTTGCACGTTCCGTACCCGTCAAGCCCGACCGGGTCGAGAATGCTAATTTGTTTCCGTGTAGAAGCTTAGCGGAAGCGGCGCGGACGAGTCTCTGCTCCGGTCTGTGGCATACTGCCACAGAGGGGGCATCTAGCGACGGGCGCGTGTGGGTCGGAGAGCCGATCCCCTTGTCCCGCAAAACGTTGCGCGGGGCGGGACCTGAGGTTATGCTCAAGTGCACGGAGCACTCCCCCAAGGACTCTCCCGTCGCGGTGGGCGCTGGGAGCCCGCTGAAAGAACGCCGCCAGCAAGGCGGCTTCCTTGTCTAGACGATTCCCGGCATGATCGAGATCGACGGCTCTTACGGAGAAGGTGGTGGGGCGATCCTCAGGCAGGCGCTGGGGATGGCGATGTACGCCACGAAGCCTGTGCACATCCGGAGAATCCGAGCGGGCCGCAGGAAGGCGGGACTGGCGGCGCAGCACCTGAAGGCGGTGGAGGCGGCGGGCGCGGTGAGCGGGGCGCGGGTGCGAGGCGCGAACCTGGGCTCGACGGAGCTCGTGTTCGACCCGGGTCAGGTACGGCCGGGGACGTTCAGCGTCGACGTCGGGACGGCGGGGTCGACGACGCTGGTGCTGCAGGCGGTGCTTCTACCCTGCTTATTCCTACCGGGCGAGTTCATCTTCGAGTTGAGGGGCGGAACGGACGTGCCGTGGAGCCCGCCGGCGGACTACCTGGCGAACGTGACGCTACGAACGTTGCAGCCGTTCGGGATCGGTCGGCTCGATGTAACGCGTCGCGGCTACTACCCGAAGGGCGGAGGTGTGCTGCGGGCGCGTTTCGTGGGTGGTTCGGGGTTCGGGTTCTCGCTGAATTTCCCGGCGCCCGGCGAAATAAAGGTGATCCGCGGGGTGAGCCATGCAACGAGCCAGCTGCAGGAGCGGGGCGTTGCGGAGCGGCAGGCTGATGCGGCCGAGCATCTGCTGGAGCGGTTGGGGTGCAGGGTCGAGATCGTGGCCGAGTACTCGGAAGCGGCGAACCTGGGGAGCGGGATCACCTTGTGGACCGAATCGGACGACGGGCCGCCGATCGGCGGCTCGGCGTTGGGTGCCAAGGGGAAACCGGCGGATGATGTGGGTCGCGAGGCGGCGCGGGCGTTACTCGACGAGTTCAATGCCGGCTCCGCGGTCGATCGACACCTGGCCGACCAGCTGATCCCGTTCCTGTCGATTTCGGGCGGCTCGCTGGTGACTTCGGGTATCACGGCGCACACGCGCTCCACCATCTATGTGGCGGAGCAGATCCTCGGCGCCGAGTTCGAGGTGGAGGGGCTGAGCGTCACGGCACGGCGTTGAAGCTATCGGAGGCGCTCGGCCAGCGCGCGCAGCGAGTCGCCGCTAACGTCTCCCTCCAGAATGAGCAGGTAGCCTTCGCCGTCGAGCCAGAGATAGGCCCTGTGGCCGGAAGGCTCCACCTTCATGGCGGGCTCGATCTCCGAGACGGCCGCACCGAAACCGCCAACCCACTGCTGGGTCAGGACGATCTCGCTGCCGGCGGCGTCCTCATAGACGAGGCGGATCGCCGGCAGGCGCGGTTGCGCGCCTTCCACCGCCGCGCCGGGTCCGACTT
>JBDHKT010000579.1:0-2006 GCA_039586255.1 Gemmatimonadota bacterium
GCTCTCTCCGAAGAGGTACGGCTCCAGATTCTCGCCCTCGTATTTCGGCACGGGGAGCTGTGCGTCTGCGAGGTCGAGCGCTTTCTCCGGATCTCCCAGTCCAAGGCCTCGCGACACCTTCGCTATCTACTGAACGCCGGGCTGGTGGAGGATCGCCGCGACGGTCTTTGGGTCTACTACCGAGCGGCGGAGCCAGCCAGGGAGAAGCAGCGAGCCCTGCTGAGTGTGCTGCGGCGGCTGCTCGAGGACGCGCCTATTCCGGAGGTCTCGGAGGAACTCGAGATGATGCGTGCCGAGAGATGTCGCCCGACGTCTACCGGGCGGCCTGCGGTCACGTCCAAGAGCGCGGAGGTGGGTTCATGACGGCGGGGGGGAGTCCTTCCGTCGCGCGGCGACTCTCGTTCCTCGACCGCTACCTGACGGTCTGGATCTTCGCCGCCATGGCCCTTGGGGTTGCTATCGGCTATGTGTGGCACGAGCCGGTCGAGGCGATCAACCGGGCGACCCAGATCGGGACGACCTCGATCCCCATCGCCATCGGGCTCATCCTCATGATGTACCCGCCGCTGGCCAAGGTCCGCTACGAGAAGTTCTGGGTCGTTCTGCGGCACAAGCGTATCCTGGCCCTGTCGCTGTTCCAGAACTGGGTAATCGGACCGCTGGTGATGTTCCTGCTGGCGGTGCTGCTGCTGCGAGATTTTCCGGGCTATGCGGTGGGCCTCATCCTGGTGGGCCTGGCGCGCTGCATCGCCATGGTTTTGGTGTGGAACGATCTGGCCGAGGGCGATCACGACCTGGCCGCGGGGCTCGTGGCGGCCAACGCCGTCTTCCAGGTGCTGTTCTACGGCTTCTACGCCTGGGTCTTCATCACGCTGCTGCCACCGCTGTTCGGGTTTCAGGGAGCGGAGATGCACGTGAGCGTGGGCGAGATTGCGCGCACCGTGTTCATCTACCTGGGTATCCCCTTCCTCGCCGGCCTCATCACGCGCTTCGCGCTGTTGAAGCTGAAGGACAGAGAGTGGTACGAGCGCGTGTTCATCCCGCGCATCAGCCCGATCACCCTGGCGGCGTTGCTGTTCACGGTCGTGGTGATGTTCTCCCTCAAAGGCGAGCTGATCGTACAACTTCCGTATGACGTGGTCCGGATCGCGATCCCGTTGACGATCTACTTCGTTGCGATGTTCGTCATCACCTTCTTAGCCGCCCGTTTGCTGCGTGGCGAGTACCCGGAGACGACGACCGTCGCCCTCACCGCGGCCAGCAACGACTTCGAGCTGGCCATAGCGGTAGCCATCGCGGTGTTCGGCATCGCGTCGCAGGCGGCGTTCGCGACGGTGATCGGCCCGCTGGTCGAGGTGCCCGTTATGATCGGCCTCGTTCAGGTCTCGCTCTGGGCGAAACGCCGCTTCTTCGGCGAGCCGGTGGCTGTGGCTGGTACGGTCGGGGGAGGGGAGTAGCCGGAGATGAGCCTTCGCGTCGAGGCGCTGGTCACGCCCGACTGTCCCCACGCCGAACCGGCGGAGCAGCTCGTACAGAGCACCGTCGCTCGCCTGGCACCCGATGCCGAGATCATCCGCATCGTCGTCCACAACCCGGCTGAAGCTGAAGATCTCGCGTTCCCAGGCTCGCCGACCGTACGGGTGAACGGCGACGACCTGGAAGGATCCGATGCCGGCTCGCCGGCCTACGCGTGTCGCAGGTACGAGGGCGGTGAAGGCGTGCCGCCGGAGTGGTTGCTCGAGGCGCGCCTCCTCCGGGCGCTTGCTCCACGCCACCTGCTCTTCCTCTGCGTGGCTAACTCGGCGCGCAGCCAGATGGCCGAGGGGATCGCCCGGAACCTGGCGCCCGAGGGCCTTCGAGTCTCATCCGCCGGCTCGGAGCCGTCGCGGGTGAACCCGTTCGCGATTCGGGCGCTCGAGGAGATCGGGATCGACCCCTCGGGCCAGCGCTCCAAGGGGATGGACGAGATCCGTGAAGCGGATGGACCGCGAGTCGACGCCGTGATC
>JBDHKT010000580.1:0-2006 GCA_039586255.1 Gemmatimonadota bacterium
CGCCTCCATCCAATCGGCGAACGGCTCGCCGGTTACTCGTGCGACGATCTCCGCCAGCAGGTTGTACCCCGTGTTGGTGTACGAATAGCTGTCACCGGGCGTGTAGTTGAGGTCCCGCATGTGTCTGGCCATGGTCAGTATGTCATCGAACGAGATGACGTCCTCGAACCGTACACCGGCGATGGACAGCGCGGTTGTCCAGTCGCGAATCCCGCTCGTATGATGTACGAGGTGCCGTACCGTGACCGTGTGCTCGTACTGCGGCATCTCGGGCAGATACTCGTGGTAGTCCGCGTCGAGATCGATTCGACCTTCCTGCACGAGCATGGCTATGGCGATGCCGGCGAACTGCTTCGATACCGAGGCGATGTCGAACACCGTCGACGGCGTGATGGGGACCCCGTGCTCCAGGTTGGCACTACCGAAGCCGCGCTGGTACACGGCGGCGCCGTCCCTCACCACCGCCACCGCCGCACCGGGTGAGCTCGGCCGGTCCCAGGCCAGGAACAGCTGGTCCACCTTCTCCTCCGGCGTCGTCGCCGCCGCCTGGGTCCGCTCGAGCTCGATCTCGTAGCCGCCGGGCTCGGCGTCTTCACTGAAGGGCCGGACTTCGAGCCGGTAGGCACCGGAGACCTCGGCCTCCACGCCGACGCCCTCGATGCCATAGCTGCCGTTCGGGGTGTCGAACCAGCCGATCTGCTCGCCGTCTGGGCCGAAGGCTGTGATAGCAACGTCGATCCCCCGCTGGTCGACGACGGCGAACATGAACTGCCCCGCCTCCAGGGTTACCCGGTAGCTGTGGCTTTCGCCGCCAGCCATCTGTCTGTCTATGGGCGTGCCCAGCGTGAGATCGGCCGCCTGCGTCTGAGCGAGCGCGGCCTGGGGGCCGAGGGCGCCGCCAAGGGCGATGGCGGACAGGAACGCGACGAACGGGAGAGTCTTCATGGGGAGCCTGCCTTACGTCTCGGACCAGTTTCGATCGTTTGATGGGGCGTGTGTCACTCGTTGAGATAATTGTACACGTACAAAGGTTGCGACACGAGCGCAACGGACCTACAACGTTCCCCGGTCGACAGGCATCCAACCGATTGAGCCCCGTACAACAACGCTGGGAGTCACCATGACAGCGACCCGTCGATACCCGCTCGCCCTAGTATTCCTGTTCGGCTTGGCGTGCACCCAGTCGTGCAGCGAGCCGCCCGATCGCGTAGCCACTCTCAGGCAGGCGGAACGCTGGGCCGAGCTGGAGATCCTGATCCCCGCGCTCTTGGACAGCGGCGCGGTAACGGGCCTCTCGATGGCGATAGTGAACGACAGTGCGATCGTCTGGAGCCGCGGCTTCGGCGTGCGGAGCCTCGAGACCGGCGAGCCGGTGGACGAGAGCTCGGTGTTCGAGGCGGCATCGCTCAGCAAGCCGGTCTTCGCCTACGCGGTGCTGCAACTGGTCGATCAGGGCCTGCTCGACCTCGAAACGCCGATCGCCGAGTACTACGACTACGAGGCCATCGCGTACGACGAGCGGCACAGGCTCATCACGCCGCGGATGGTCCTGACCCACTCGACGGGCTTTCCGAACTGGCGACCGCGAGGGGGCCAACTATCCATCAACTTCGAGCCGGGCTCGGAGTTCAGTTACTCGGGCGAGGGCTTCGGCTACCTGCAGATGGCCGTCATGCAGATCACAGGTGAGCCACTGCAGGAGCTGATGGAGCGGCTGGTCTTCGAGCCGCTCGGGATGACGAACAGTAGCTACCTCTGGGACGACCGCTTCGAGGCCAACCTGGCCCTGCCCCATAATGCTGACGGTGAGGTGACGCGGAAAGGAAAGCCGGGCCGGGGCCGCGGGCACGCAGCCGCCACCCTCCACACCACAGCGCCCGATTTCGCCCGATTCATGATCGCGGCGATGAATGGAACGCTGCTGAGCGACAGTATGGCGGTCGCGATGCTGAGTCCGCAGATCGACGTTGACACCGGTGTGACCTGGGGCTTGGGCATCGGTCTGC
>JBDHKT010000581.1:0-2166 GCA_039586255.1 Gemmatimonadota bacterium
ACGGTAGTACTCCGAGCGGGCCAGTAGCGGCATCACCTGATCGACCTCACCGAACCAGATGGCGGTGTCGCGACCGAGCTCGCGCGCCAGCCGGCGACCGTCCTGCAAATGGCCGTAGCCTGCGTTGTAGGCGGCCAGTGCGAACCAGATACGCTCCTCCTCCGATTCGATGTCCGCGAGGCGCTCGTAAACCTGGCTCAGGTACTTCACGCCGGCGTGCACACCGGCCTCCGGCTCGCCCACCGACGCGATGCCCAGCTCGCGGGCCGTGCCGGGCATCACCTGTAGCAGGCCGAGCGCGCCGGCGAACGAGCGGGCCTTCGGATCGAACCGACTCTCCTGATACATCTGTGCGGCCGACGGGCGGGCGGAGACGCTCTCGCGGATGCGGGCAGGGTTCTTGAAGTACGTGTTGTAGGTGACGTTGAAGAAGAGACCGCGGTACTCGGATCGATGGAACGCGTCCATGGCGGCCGCGAGCTTTTCCGATCCTGCCCGCACCGCCCAGGCGTGGGGGACCGAGTCACTCAAAGTCATCGCAGCGCGGATATCGTCGCGCCAGGCGAGCTCGATGGCGAGGATGTGGCTGTCGGCGACGGTGAGATCGTATTCGCCGGTCGCGACGCGGCCGATGATCTCTTCCGTCTCCAGTTCCTCGGGCGCCGGCGCGAGCTCGAGCTCGATTCCGAGATCCTGAAGCCGGGTCAGCGTGTTCCAGTAGGCGCTGCTGCGCCGAACGACCACCGTGCGGCCGGCCAAGTCGCGCGGTTCGTGCAGCGTGGAGTCGGCGGCCCGGGCCACGACCGTCTCGATGGCGTAGTTGTGGGGTCGGGAGAAGGCGATGCCCTGTGCGGCGCGCTCTTCCGTTACCGTGAGGCCCGCGGCGACGATGTCGCCCCGTCCCTGGCGCAGCCAGGTGAGCGGGGCGGTGCGATCGGGCGCGACGATGATCTCGAGGCGGGCGCCGATACGCTCGGCGAACTCGCGGGCCAGGTCGTACTCGAAGCCGACCAGCTTACCACGCCAGACGAAGTAGGTCGATGCGCTATTGCGCGTCAGGACCCGCAGTACCTTTCGCTCGCGTACTCCATCGATGTCATCCCGATAGCGGGTCGGTCGGTGGGCGCCGAGGTTCTGTCTCTGGACGAACCGGTCTACCGCGTCGAGCAGCTGAGGGGTGCTCGCCCGCAGGCCCCAAGCGGTCTCCCGTTCCTCGCCGAGGTCGAACGCCACGCGCAGCCCCGGCTGGTAGGCCAGCACCTCGACGGCCAGGTTGTCGTCGGCAGCGCTGACGTCGAACTCGCCCTTGGCGACGCGGTAGAGGATTTCCTCGGTGTCCATGTCCTCGGGGGCCGCGATGAGCTCGATCTCCGGGTACTGCGTTTGCAGTGCCTCGAGTGTACCCCAGAAGGACGATGAACGGCGCACGACTACCTGCCGGCCCGCCAGGTCGACCGCGCCCTGGATCGACGCGTCTCCCGCCCGAACGATGATCTGCTCGCGCACGTGTCCCACCGGGACGCTAAAGACGATCTGTCGCCGGCGTTCCGGTGTCACGGTGAGGTTGGCGGCGATGAGGTCGCCCCGCCCCTCGATGAGCGCCGGGATGAGATCCTCGTGCTCGTCGACCCACACGTAGACCGGCTCGAGCCCCACGCTCTCAGCGAACGATGCGGCGACATCCAGCTCGTAGTCGAAGGGGTGACCGTGACGCGGCAAAACATCGGCTTCGCCGCGCCGCGGCACGAGGACTCGCAGCTCGCCTCGCTCGAGGAGTATCCCGAGATCGCCCGTCTCGAGATCCCCCTCGCAGCCGGAGAGGGTTGCCAGGATTAGGGCCGAGCACGAGAGCCGGGCCGTCGCGCGTAGGGTACGCCGGGTCATCGCTCAATCGTAGTCAGTATGGTCTTGGCGGGTTACATAACGTTAGGCCCTGGACCGCGCGAGCCACAAGGACCTAGAGCCCAATCGAGGGGGACGCGCCGTCCTGTGGATAGAAAAACCTTGCCGTGTCGGGCGCTCCTTATTAAGATCAATAATCATTCTTGACTACCGGGCCACCGGATCCTGGGTGTCCCCGGCCTACATCGCAGTCATGCCAGCCTGAGAGGGATTTATGGCCATTCGCTTGGGTGATGACGCCCCCACCTTCTCCGCCGAGACCAC
>JBDHKT010000582.1:0-2884 GCA_039586255.1 Gemmatimonadota bacterium
CAGGAACCCCCTCGCGCCCACGATCGCTACGCTGCCTGCAAAGGCACCGGCGCTCAACGGACCGAGCCGTTCCCAGGCGGGGCCCACCACCGGGTAGATCAGCGCATCGCTCATCGCCTCCATCGCCGCATCTTCATCGGCCGGCACCGTCTCCCAGCGCTCGCGCACGCTAGGTTTACGGGCCGCCCGCCGTGCAGCCCGCCGCTCGCCGCTAGCCATCACCCAGCTCCGCGGCCATAGTCGAGCCCAAGTCGTCGAAGGGGACGACGCGTTCTTCGCCCGACGACATGTCGCGTATCCGAGCCTGGTTCGCCTCGACCTCTTGAGGCCCGATGATCACCGCCCGGCGGGCACCCAGCTGGTCAGCGCTTTTCAACTGGTTGCCGAGTCGGCGATCGCGGAACTCGAAGACCGCCGACAGGCCGGCCGACCTGATGGCTCGAGCGGCGCGCAGCGCCTGGCGCCGACCGTCGGCGCCGAGCCAGGCGACGAAACAGTCGAGCGCGCGACCGGGCTCGGGTAGCAGCCCTTGATCCCGCAACAATTCGGTGAGAACGACGTCGCCCATCCCAAACCCGAGTGCCGGCAAGTCGACGCCGGCGATCAACTGCAAGAGATCGTCGTAGCGGCCGCCACCGCATATCGCCCGCAGTTTTCGACCCGCGTCCCACAACTCGAAAACGATACCCGTGTAGTAGGCCAGTCCGCGGACCACCGAGAGATCGATATCCACGAACTCGACGACACCCAGGCTCTCCAGGTGCTCGAGATACGTGGAGAGCTCCGCGACACGCTCCGCAACGCTCGGGACTTCGCCGAACCGGGCCTCGAGCTCTTCGATGCCCCGCAGCTGTGTAGCGTCAAACACCCCGGAAATCGTCTGCGGCCCGAGGTCTCAGGTTGCTGCCAGGAGTAAAAGCCAATGCCGCAACGATGATGGTTACAGGAATCAGTAATGGAAGGCGCATTGCACAGCCAAGACGGCTTGTGCACCAGTTTGGCCTCTAGACTCTCGCGAGGTTCGCGATCCAGCTTGTCGACGACCTGATAGACCGACTCGAGCTGCGTCTCCGGCACGCCGAAGTGCAGAAAGATCGCCGCCAGCACGCGGCGGTCCGAGACCCGGGCCCTGACCTGGGTCGAATCGAGGCCGGTTGCCCGCATGATATCGATCGCAGCGGCGAGCAGGTCGGCATCGGCCAGCACGTCCTCTTCGCCGAGGATGTCCAGGTTGAGCTGGAAGTGCTCCCGCAGGCGACCGCGCTGTTTGCGCTCGTAGCGGAAAAGCTGCGGCGCCGAGAACCAGCGGATGGGCTTGCGAAGTGCTGCCGCCCGGGCCCCCACCATCCGGGCCAGGGTCGGCGTCATCCCCGGCCGCAGCGCGACCCTGCGCCCACCCTTGTCCTCGAACTCGTAGAGCTGCTGGACGATCTCCTCGCCCGACTTGCGGGTGTAGAGCTCCAGCGCTTCGAGCGGCGGGCCGTCGTACTCCTCGAACCCGTACCGCCGTGCGATATCGCGCCACACACCCATCAGATACGAGCGTGCGGCCATCTCCTCAGGATAGAAATCCCTAAACCCCGGCAACCCTTTGAGTTCCACCATCGCGAATTTATCCGACCTTGTCCGTACCGAGCAAGAAGACCGGCATGCCCAGCTCGACCATCGCGTCCCCCACCGTGTGGTTCGACCCGGTCACCACAATCGTCGACGCTACCTGCGACGCGTGCTCCAGAGCCGCCGCGAAATCCTCGATCACCTCCACCGAATAACTCGAAATAGTCGCCGCCACCGCTTCAGCGTCCCAGCGCCTCTCCGGCGGCGAGCTCGGCGCCACCGTAAAGATCGAGACGTCGGCCAGCGCCAACAGAGGCGGTAGCATCTCAGGCCACGGCTTGTCGCCCAGAATCGCGACCACCATCGCCAGGGGCACCGGTAGGTCGAGGCTCGTGAGCGCCTGAGCGAGCGCTTCCACGCCGACAACGTTGTGCGCGACGTCTAGCACCCAGGTCTGATCGCCGCGCTCCTCGATCTGGAGTCTGCCGGGCCAGCATACATCAGCGATCCCCTGCTGTAGCGCCGCCGGCGCCGGCCGCCACGCCCGGGGCAGATTCTGCACCGTGAGTGCGGCGAGCCCGACGTTCCACGCCTGATGGTAGCCGACCAACGGGCAACGCAGAGCGATCGCTTGCTTCGAGTCGGGTCCGACGTACTCCAACTCTGTGTGGTCGCGGTGAATCCTAATGCGGCGCACACCGGCGTCGTATCCGAGCTGGGAGAGCGGTGCGCCCACTCGCTCTGCCGTCTGCCTAATGATCCGGCCCGCCTCCGGCTCGAGGCGGCCCAGAGCCAGAGGTACACCGGGCTTAGCGATCCCCACCTTCTCCCCGGCGATGGCCGAAAGTGTGTTGCCCAGGTATTCGGAATGGTCCCAGGCAACGTTTGTGATCGCCGCCACCTCCGGCAGGAGGACGTTCGTCGCGTCCAGCCGCCCACCCAAACCGACCTCTGCCACCGCGAATTCGACTCCGGCTTCCGCGAAGCAGAGAAAAGCCAGCGCAGTAGCCGTCTCGAAGAACGTCGCGCCCTCCTCCACGAATGGGCGCAGTCGACGAGCACATGCGCCGAGAAGCTCGTCGTCGACGGGGCTCCCATCCACCTGTATCCGCTCCGCAAACTCGACGAGATGCGGTGAGGAGTATAAACCGACGCGCCACCCGGCCGCATTCAAGATGCTGGCGACCATCGCCGCCACCGAGCCCTTTCCGTTCGTCCCGCCGACGTGCACTGATCGGTACGCCATGTGCGGCCGGCCCACGCCGTGGAGCATGGTACGGGTCCGCCGGAGGTCCCAGCGGATCTCGCCGGTCGGCTGGAGCCCGAG
>JBDHKT010000583.1:0-2000 GCA_039586255.1 Gemmatimonadota bacterium
CGCCGCCGGCGGCGCCGCCCTTGATGCCGAACACCGGTCCCAGCGAGGGCTCGCGCAGCGCCAGCACGTGGTGGACCTTCTTCCTGGTCAACGCCTGGGAAAGCCCCACCGAGACGGTACTCTTCCCCTCCCCGGCAGGCGTGGGGGTGATAGCCGTCACCAGAACCAGCTTCGCCTTGGGAGGCCGCCGTGAGAACTCGAGCGAGACCTTGGCTTTGTACTGGCCGTAGGGCTCGTAGTCGGCGACTCCGAGGCCCAACTCGCCGGCGATCTCACTGATCGGCCTCGGCTTGGCCGCCTGTGCGATCTCGATGTCTTGCGGTATAGAACGTGACATTTTTTCCCGTGGGGTTCCTACTGCCTCTCAGGTTCGCCCGGGCGCCACCAGCCCTCGCGGCTTATCATTATGCGGCGGCCTGGGCCCTGGCTCGGTCTTTGTGGCACAGCTTGCGCCCACAGTGGTTCAAACTCCATGCCATCGGCGGCTGTGGGGCCGGCTGCTCCGAGAGCGGTTGGGGCTGTTTCGGCGGCCGGGAGTTGGGGCTTTCCTTGCGTCAGCTGGCGCGCGAAGATAAAACATGGCGAACTTGGCTGTCAAAGGCAGGGCGGCCCGGAGCAGGCCCGAGGGAGGCAGGCGATGGCCGGAGTCTGGAGTCTGGTAGAGGGCTATCTAAAGCGAGCGGTGCTGGGCGTTCAGGAGTACAGCGTCCTGACGGCCAAGGCGCTGCGCGCCATCTTCGCACGGCCCTTCTACTGGCGGGACACCCTGCAGCAAATGGACTCGATCGGTGTCGGCTCGCTGGGGATCGTGCTGCTCACCGGCCTGTTCACCGGGATGGTGCTCGCCCTGCAGAGCTCCATCGAGATGCGCCGGTTCGGGGCCACCATCTACATCGGGCGGCTGGTGGGAGCGAGCGCCGTGCGCGAGTTGGGTCCGGTGCTCACGGCCCTGATGGTCGCCGGTCGGGTGGGCGCCGGGATGGCTGCCCAGCTGGGCTCGATGAAGGTCACCGAGCAGATCGATGCGCTCAACGTGATCGGTACCGACCCGATCAAGAAGCTGGTGACCCCAAGACTGCTGGCCGCGCTGGTCATGCTGCCGGTGCTTACGATCATCACGGACGCGGTGGCGATCTTCGGCGGCATGCTGATCGCCGTGGTCAAGCTGGACCTCACCCCCGACCTCTACTTGCGCTCGGTGTACCAGACGCTGGCCCAATCCGGCTTCGTGTTCGGCTGGATCCCGAAGGACGTGCTGCAGGGCCTGGTCAAGCCGTTCTTCTTTGGCGCGATCATCGCCATGACGGGGTGCTATTTCGGACTCCAGACGCGCGGCGGTACCGAAGGCGTCGGCGTGAGCACGACACGGGCAGTCGTGACGGCCTCGATCCTGATCCTGGCCGTGGACTATTTCCTGACGCAACTACTTATCTCTATTCTGTTCGAGTGATGGACGAGCGCCCGTACATTGCGCAGACAGAGGACGCGCAGCCCCGGCCCGGCGGCCCGGCCACGGTCGAGCCGCCCGTCGTCATCGAGGCGCGCAACCTGGATCTGGCGTTCGAGGACAACCAGGTACTCCTGGACATCTCGTTCCGGGTCCGGGAGGGCGAAGCGCTCGCGATCGTCGGCCCATCGGGTGTAGGCAAGTCAACCATCCTCAAGATCATCCTGCGGCTGCTGGTACCGAACGCCGGTCAGATCCTGATCGACGGCGAGGACATCAACCAGCTGTCGTTCGAGGAGGTGCTGCAGGTACGCCAGAAGATGGGCATGGTCTTCCAAGCGTCGGCTCTGTTCGACTCGCTGAGCGTCTTCGAAAACGTCGCCTTCCCGCTGCGGGAGCACATGCGGCTGGCGGAGAGCGAAGTCATCCAGAAAGCCGGCTACGCCCTCAACCTGGTGGACATGACGCTCGAGGAGTTCGGCGACCGGCTGCCGGCCGAACTGTCCGGGGGGCAGAAGAAGCGGGTGGGCATCGCCCGGGGCATAGTACATCA
>JBDHKT010000050.1:0-13149 GCA_039586255.1 Gemmatimonadota bacterium
GAAGTGATGCTGCAGACGGCTGAAGCGCTGGCCACGGTCGCGACGACGCCGTACCCGCGGGAACGACTGGAAGAGGCGTGGCGCCTGGTCCTGTTCAATCAGTTCCACGACATACTGCCGGGCTCGGGCATCCGGGAGGTCTACGAGGACGCGGAGATCTTCTACGATAGCGCCTGGGCGATCATCGAACCGCTGACGACGGCCGGCTTCGATGACCTGCGCGCGCGTATGCGTACGCGCGGGCGCGGCCAGGCGGTCGTCGTCTTCAATCCGCTGGGGTGGGAGCGTAGCGGATCGGTGGCAGTCCATGACGAGGACGGGGAGAGCACGGTCATCACGGTGAGCGGTGTTCCGGCGTTCGGTGCGCGGGTTGTCCACCTGCCGGGCGACGCCATGTCCAGGGAAGACCGGAGGCTGGCGGAGCCGAGGGCGGGGCCGAATTGGATCGAAAACGCGTTCCTGCGGGTCGAGCTCGACACGCTGACGGGCGAGATCGTGCGGCTGTACGACAAGACGAACGAGCGTGAAGCGCTGGCGCTGGGCGGACGGGCGAACGTGCTGCAGGTCTTCGACGACCGGCCGGGTCAGTGGGACGCCTGGAACATCGTCATCTGGGGCGACCGCTGGGATGTGCAGGACGTGGTGCGGATCGAGACCGGTGCCGACGAGCGCGAAGCACGCATCAGCATCGAGCGTCGCTGGGGCGAGTCTGCCTTCCGGCAGACGCTGGTGCTGGCGCGCGGCTCGCGGTACCTGGACGTGCGCAACGAGGTGGACTGGCATGAGCACCGCAAGCTGCTGAAGGTGGCTTTCGAGCTGGGCGTCGATGCGGACTCGGCGACGTACGAGATTCCGTACGGGACCATCGGCCGCACCGGTAACCCGCGGACCAAGGCCGAACGCGCCAAGTTCGAGGTGCCCGGCCATCGTTGGGCGGACGTGTCCGCCGCCGGCTATGGCGTGAGCATCCTCAACGACAGCAAGTACGGGTGGGACTACAAGGGCAACGTGTTACGGCTGTCGCTGCTCCGCTCGCCGATTTGGCCGGACTCGCTGGCCGACCGCGGGACGCACCCAATCCGCTTCGCTGTCTATCCGCATGCCGGCGACTGGCGCGCCGCCGGCACCGTGCGCCGCGCCGCCGAGTACAACGTCCCACTCGTCGCCGGGCTCGAGCCGCAGCATCAGGGCGAACTGGGGACGGAAGTGTCGTTCGCCGCGGCGGAGCCCGAGAGCGTCGAGCTCGCCTGGCTGAAGCGGGCGGAAGATTCCGAGGCCTGGGTACTGCGGATGGTTGAGTGGCACGGGCAGCCGACCGAGGTCCGCGTGACGCTCGCCTGCGAAGTCGGCGGGGCCTGGCGGGCCAACCTGTTGGAGGATCGTGGGGAGTCGCTCGCCGTGGAGGGACGGTCGGTGCGAGTGTCGATGAGACCGTACGAAATCGCCACCGTGCTCGTGGATTGTGAGGGATGACGATGGCGATGGCCATGGGGAGGGCGATGTGGCTGCGCGTGGTCGGCGTAGTTCTCGTCGCGCTCGTGCTCACCTATGGGCCGCAGCCCGAGGGCCGGTCGCTCGCCGTCATGAGCTTCAACATCCGCTACGGTACGGCTGACGATGGGCAGAACAGTTGGCCGCAGCGACGCGAGCTCGTGTTCGATGTGATTCGCGAGCACGACCCGGATGTACTGGGAGTGCAGGAGGCGCTGCGATTTCAGCTCGACGAGATCGGGGCGGCAGTTCCGGGCTACGCCGAGCTCGGCGTCGGCCGCGACGATGGCCGGGAAGCCGGCGAGTATTCGGCGGTCCTGTATCAAGCGGACCGCTTCGAGGTCTCTGAGAGTGGCACTTTCTGGTTCTCCGACGAGCCGGAGGCTGTGGGCTCCATCGATTGGGGTGCGAACCTGCCGCGCATCTGCACCTGGGCGCGGCTAATGGAAAAGGGCTCGAGCCGCGCCTTTTACCTCTTCAACGTGCATCTCGATCACCAGTCCCAGGAATCGCGGCAGCGCAGCGCCGAGCTGCTGGTCGAGCGCATCGGAGCGCGGGCGCACGCCGATCCAGTGGTCGTGACCGGCGACTTCAACGCCGGCGAAGACAATCCGGCGATGCTCTACCTGGTGGGCGCGGGCGAACCGGTGCCGGGAATCAAGTTGCGCGACAGCTTCCGTCTGGTTCACCCCGAAGCGGTCGAGGTCGGAACGTTCAATGGGTTCGAGGGGAGGACGGCGGGGCCGAAGATCGATGCGGTTTTGGTCTCGGGAAGCTGGAATGTCGAGTCGGCGGCGATAGTGCGGGTGTCACGCGACGGGCGGTATCCGTCGGACCATTTTCCGGTGGTGGCGGTTGTCAATGATTGAGTTCTGAACCTGGACATTCAACAGCCGACAGCCGACTACCAAATCCCGGCTGTACTTCGACTCCCAAGATCCGACTTCCAACATCCTACATTCAGGCGACGAGGCAACGTTGGACGTTGAACGTCGGACGTCGGGAGTCGCCAGTTGCTTCTGCGACTCGAGAATGGGTCGTCGAATGTCGGCTGTTCAATGTCGAAGTATCTGTCACACCCATCCTTTTACGCGAAAGTCCCTCAGCACCTCCGTAAAGAGCTGCATTTCGTCCGGTGACCCGATCGACAGTCGGTTGTACTCGAGCATCGGCGGGAACGGCCGGCCCACGAAAACATCGTGCTCGCGCATCCGCTCGCGGTAGGTCCGGAGATCTCCGCTGATGCGGTGCAGCACAAAGTTCGTGTGGCTGGGCAGGTACTCGAGGCCGAGCTCGTCGAGACACTCCTGGAGGATACGCTTGCCCTCGGCATTGGCGCGGCGGCTCCGCTCGATCAGCTGGGAGTCGCGGAGCGAGGCGAGCGCCGCCACCAGGGCCAGGTGGTTGGCGTTGTTTCTGCCGATGTAGCTGCGTAGCAGGTCCGCGGTCTCGGGGTGTGCGATCCCGTAGCCCAATCGCATGCCGGCCATCGCGTAGATCTTCGAGAAGCTGCGGGTGACGATGACGTTGCGCCGCTCGGCGATCCACTTCAAGCTCGTCCAGTAGCCCGGATCCTCGCAGTACTCGTAGTACGCCTCGTCGACCAGGAAGTGGGTATTCTCCGGGGCGGACTCGATCCAGGCGTCGACATCGGCGCTCGGCGTGAGCGTGCCCGTCGGGTTGTTCGGGTTGCAGACGTAGACGACGACGCGACCCGGCGCCGCAGCGGCGCGTTCCTTCATGCGCCCCAGGTCGTGGGCGAAGTGCCCGTCAAGCGGCACCTTCTCCAGCTTGTAGGGAAACGGCTGGCAGTACCAGGGCACGTCCTCGAACGTGGGCTCGGCCAGGACCAGGCGTGCATCCGGCGTTGAGAGCGCCTGTACCGCCATCTGCAGGACCTCGGTGGAGCCACACCCCAGGACGATGTTCTCCTCCTTCACCCCGTTGATCGCCGCCAGCTCGCTTGCCAGCTCCGCCCGCTCGCCGGGATAGCGGTTCGCCTTGGGTATACCGTCGATGACGGCGCGCCGCGCGTCCGGCGCCAGACCCAGCGGGTTCTCGTTCGAGTTGAGCTGGAGCGGTCCGTCGGAACGTGTGGGGAACGCGTGGGCCGGGTCCGGGAGTATGCCGACTCCGCCGACGCTCGCCGCTCCGATCCCTGCTCCGAGTGCCAATCCAGTCCGCAAGAAATCTCTGCGTTCCATGGCCACCTCGTCTGTAGATGTCACTGTGTACCGGGAGTTCGGGCTCGACGACCTAAGCATGGAGTGGCGGGCGGCGCTGCCGCAAGGCCGCCCGGGCGGGAGGCGGTGGTGATTACCTGTCTGGCACGGGCGCGTCGTGGCGCCGGCGTGCGCCGTACGGTATCATCCCCGGGACCTCTTGCAGGCTGCCGGAGAGCGAAGGAGGAACCGCTACGGTGAGAGAATCGGAGCTCCTGCAGAAAGCGATCGCAACGCCAACGCCGAGTGCCGGGGCACTCGGTGCCTCGGCGACGGGCCTGCCAGCCGACATTGTTCAGGAAGCATCGAAGCGGCTCGGCTGGGCCGGCCTCATCTACTCCGGGACCTTCTTCCTGGCCTTTTTCGGGGGCCATCTCCTCAGTAGAGCATCGGGTGCAGCGAAAGATCTAGATATCACGCTGCACGTGATGGTAGCCGTGGTATCGATCGCTGCGGGCCTTGCAGTCTTCTCGCTTTCGCGCCTGATGAAAAGCAGACCGGTTCTGCTGCTCGACCTGGGGCTCATCTTCGAGGTCGTGGGGGCATTCGGCATTTCGATGTCCAACTTTTGGGGCATCTGGCCGGAATGGTCGCCCAGCGAACTGGGCAGTTACATGGGCATTCCGTGGGAATGTGTGTGGATCATCATCTTCCCGTTGCTGGCGCCGAACACGCCCCGCAAGATTCTGCTCGCCTCGCTTGCAGCCGCCTCCACGGGGCCTCTGACGATCGTTCTGTCAAGATCGTTCGGTGCCACGAGTCCGGATGTACCGATGGCGGTGGTCTTCGGATACTTCCTAGCCACTACGTATCTCTGTGCGGGCATCGCGTTCGTGATCTCTGGAGTCGTGTATCATATAGGCTGCCGATTGCGCAGAGCCCGGGAGATTGGGAGCTACCAACTCGTCCGGCTGCTGGGCCATGGCGGTATGGGCGAGGTCTGGCTGGCGAAGCACCGTATGTTGGCTCGGCCCGCCGCCATCAAGCTGATCCGCCCCGAAGCACTCGGCGCCGATCTCGCCAGCCGAACGACCGTTCTGACACGTTTCGAGCGGGAGGCTCAAGCCACGGCGGCGCTGAGATCTTACCACACCATTCAGCTGTACGATTTCGGGGTCACTCAGGAGGGCTCGTTCTACTACGTGATGGAGCTTCTCAAGGGGCTGAATCTCGATTCACTGGTGACGCGATTCGGCCCGATCCCGGCGGCACGAGCGGTTCACCTGCTGCGTCAGGTTTGTCACTCTCTGGAAGAGGCTCATGAGAGCGGGCTGATCCATCGCGACATCAAGCCGGCGAACATCTACGCGTGCCGGCTCGGCCTCGAGTACGATTTCGTGAAAGTGCTCGATTTCGGTCTCGTGAAGGCGAGCGGGAAGAGGGAAGCGGGCGCTGCGGAGCTCACCGCCGAAGGGATAGCCACCGGTACCCCGGCGTTCATGGCCCCGGAGATGGCGCTGGGCAAGGGTGAGATCGACGGCCGCGTGGATATCTACGGCGTGGGCTGCGTTGGCTATTGGCTGCTCACCGGCCAGCGCGTCTTTGAAGCCGATTCGTTGGAGCAGCTCGTCCTCTCCTGTCTGGAGAAAGATCCGGCTGCTCGTCCCCAGAACGCTGCAGACCTAGAGGCTCAACTCAGAGGGTGCGATCTGGATGGTCGCTGGACCGCGGGGCGAGCGAAGGAGTGGTGGTCGCTCCACATGCCGGAGTCGGAGTTCGCCGCGATGGAGGCTGAGGTCGCCCAGCTTGCGGAGGCCTCGCTGCTGACCGTAGAGCGCCAATCTGACGCTTAGCCCGTAGCTCGGGGCTCCCTACTGCAAAGTACCTCTAAGGCTGGTGGCTCTCGCTGTGCTCCCTCAGATAGTCCAGCAATAGGTTCGACATCACCCGCATGCCGACGGGCACCGATCCGTCGTCGGCCATGAAGTTGGGGGTGTGATTCCAACCCGAGGTCGTGCCGGGCTTGGTGGTGCCGAGGGTGAAGTAGAAGCCCGGGACGATGTTGGCGAAGAATGCGAAGTCCTCGGCGGCCATAAAGGGCTCGAGTACGTGAACGTTCTCGTCCCCCAGGACTCGCGACATGGTGATGGCCGCGCGGTCGGCAAGCCCGGCGTCGTTGATGGTCGGGGGCGCGCCGCGCGAATAGGTAAACTCGTAAGTGCCTCCGCCGGCCTGGGTGATTCCCGCGAGGATTTCGTCCATGCGGCGCTCGATAGCGTCGCGCACGTCGGGATTGTACGCGCGGACGGTACCCTCCATGTAGACCTCGGCGGGTATGATGTTAAAGCGCTCGCCACTTCTGAAGATGCCGACCGACAAGACGCTGGGTTCGAGCGGCGAGAGATTGCGGGAGCGGATGGTCTGGAAGGCGGTCACCGCCTGCGACGCCATGACGATGGGGTCGACGCTGAGATGGGGCGCCGCGCCGTGCGCCTGCTGGCCGCGGATCGTGATGGCGAAGTGATCCGAGGAAGCGTAGATCGGACCCGAAGTGTAACCGACCTGGCCGACCTCGAGGTCGGGGTTGGCGTGCAGCGCGAAGATCGCCGAGGGCCGGGGGTTCTCGAGCACGGCTTCCTCGACCATGAGGGTTGCACCGCCGTCCTCACCGGGCGGCGGCCCTTCCTCGGCAGGTTGGAAGATGAACATCACGGTCCCGGGCAGCTCATCGCGCATCGAGGCCAGCACCGAGGCGACGCCGAGTTGCACTGCCGTATGGATATCGTGGCCGCAGGCGTGACTCAGCCCGACGTCGATCCCCAGATAGGTAGTGCGCACGGTCGACTTGAAGGGGTAAGGCGTATCCTCGGTCACCGGCAGAGCGTCCATATCGGCGCGTATTGCGACGACCGGCCCCGGACGTGCGCCCTTGAGGATGCCCACGACGCCGGTGTGTGCGACGCCGGTTCGTATCTCGTCGAAGCCGAGCTTCTCGAGGTGGGCGGCCACGAGGCGCGCCGTCTCGAACTCGCGGTTGCCCAGCTCCGGGTACTGGTGGAAGTGGTGGCGTAACTCGATGATCTCGGCGGCATGGCGCTCGACAGCCTCGTCCACCCTCGCGTCCTGGGCGGAGGCAAGTGTGGGGAGCGCGAGAGCGAGTGTTGCGCAGAGCGCGGCCAATCGTCGCACGGAATCCTCCTGTTCAAGCGTCTGTTTGGACGTGACAAGGTTAGCGTGAAGCCGGCCTGCCGCAATGCCGTGGTTCTGATTGAATCGCCTGGCAGCGGGCGGCCGAAGTCGCTAGTTTGCCCGGACTTTTCGCCATCGCCATCCCCATCCCCATCGTCGTCCACGGCGGGAGTCGATGACGATGGCAATGGAGAGTGAAGGACGGTTCCAGACAGGAGGGGCCCGATGAGTACGACCAGGAGGGAGTTCCTGCATGTGACAGCAGCGGCCGGCGGCGCCCTCGGCCTCGGGATGCTGGGTGACGCGCAGGCGCAGGAGCGACGTGTGCCGCAGGCGGAGAAGTCGCTACGCATCCTGATACTCGGCGGAACCGGGTTCACGGGCCCGCATCAGATCCACTACGCCCAGGCGCGCGGCCACGAGGTGACGATCTTCAACCGTGGCCGCACGCAGCCGACGGTGCACCAGGAGCTCGTCGGCCAGGTTGAGCAATTGGTGGGCGACCGGGACGACGACCTCGAGGCGCTTAAGGGTCGTACGTGGGATGCGGTAATCGACAACTCGGCCTCGATCCCGCGGTGGGTCCGGCAATCGACGGAGCTGCTAAAGGACTCGGTCGATGTATATCTGTTCGTCTCGTCGCTATCCGTCCACGCGGACAACAGCAAGATCGGGATCACCGAGGACGATCCGGTGGCGACGATCGACGACCCGACGATCGAGGAGATCACGGGCGAAACGTACGGGGCGCTCAAGGCGTTATGCGAACAGGAGACGCGCGACGCCTTCCCCGGCGGCGCGATCGTCGTCCGGCCGCACCTCATAGTCGGTCCCGGCGACCGGTCGGATCGCTGGACGTATTGGCCGGTGCGGATCGATCGCGGCGGCGAGGTGATGGCGCCGGGTGAGCCCACGGATCCGACGCAGTACATTGATACCCGCGACCTGGCCGAGTTCGAGATCGGTCTGGTCGAGCAGCGCGCTCTGGGCACCTACAGCGGGGTCGGTCCGCTGTCGCCACTCAGCATGGCCGAGTTGCTTTACGGCATGCGCGCGGTCGTCAGCAACGAGATCTCCTTCACCTGGGTGAACGCCGACTTCCTCGACGAGCACGAAGTGTCGCCGTGGGGCCAGATGCCGGCGTGGATCCCGCCGCGTGAAGGCTACCAGGGGTTCAGCGCCTTCGACAACTCGCGCGCCGTAGCTGCGGGACTCGAGTACCGTCCGCTGGCGGTGACGGCCAAGGACACCATCGATTGGTGGAAAACCTTGCCGGAGGAGCGGCGGGCAGAGCCGAAGGCGGGGCTCGCACCCGAGCGTGAGGTCGAAGTTCTTGCCGCGTGGCACGCGCGGGAAGCCGGTGGCCAGTAGCCGGTGACCGGTGGCCGGTAGCACGGAGTCCTCTAACTGATGGGTGTCCTAGCTTGAGGAATGATCGGCCGGGCGCATTGACGCGAATCCTGCAACGCGCGGTAGACGTCAAGCCCGAGGAGGTAAGCGTGCTGCTTCTGTCGTGCGCCTACTACTTCTTCGTCCTCGCCAGCTACTACATCCTGCGACCGATCCGGGACGAGGTGGCGGTGTTCAGTGGGGTGCGGACTCTGCCGTTCCTGTTCACCGGCACGCTGATCCTGATGCTGGTTGCCCACCCGCCGTTCGCCGCGCTCGTGTCAAAGCTTCCCCGGAAGCGGTTCGTATCGATCACGTACCGCTTCTTCGCGGCGAACCTTCTCGTCTTTTTCGCGTTGCTCAAATGGGCACCGGACAGCGCGAACATCTGGATCGGCCGTGGCTTCTTCTGGTGGGTCAGTGTCTTCAACCTGTTCGTGGTCTCGATTTTCTGGGCGTTCATGGCCGATGTGTTTCGCAACGAGCAGGGGAAGCGGATGTTCGGGTTCATGGCCATGGGCGGGACGCTGGGTGCCATCGTGGGTGCCGCTACGACCGCGTCTCTGGTCGAGCTGATCGGGCCGGTCTACCTGATCCTCATCTCAGTGGTGCTCCTCGAGTTTGCGGTTTGGTGCGTCCACGCGCTCTCGAGGCGGTCGGCGACGGCGGGTCGTTCGTCGCCGGAGGAGTCGGGAATCAGGGTGGGCGGTCTACCCGAGACGGAGCCGGGGCGCGGCTACACGGCGGCGGCGGCCGAACCGTCGGCCGAGGAGCCCATCGGCGGAGGTGTGTTGGCGGGAATCATCCGGGTCTTCCGGTCCCCGTACCTGCTGGGCATCTGCGCCTACATGCTGCTTTACACGATCATCGCGACATTCCTCTACTTCCAACAGACGGCGATCGTAGAGGAGACGATCACAGATCGTGCGGTGCGCACGGCGTTCTTCGCCAAGATCGATCTGGCGGTGAACGTTCTGGCGATTTTCACGCAGGCCTTTCTCACCGGCCGCTTCATCAAGTGGCTGGGCGTCGCGGTGACGCTGGCGATTCTTCCGGCGATATGCGTTCTGGGTTTCACCGGCCTGGGGCTGTGGCCGTTCCTCGGTGTGCTGGTCGTGTTCCAGACGTTGCGGCGCGCCGGTAACTACGCGGTGGCGCGGCCGACGCGGGAAGTCCTCTACACCGTGGTCACCCGCGAGGAGAAGTACAAGGCGAAGAACTTCATCGATACCTTCGTCTACCGGGGCGGCGATCAGGTGGGCGCCTGGTTCTACGGCGGGATGTTGTGGCTCGGCGTGGGCATGTCGGCGCTGGCCTTCCTGGCGGTGCCGCTCTGTGGGGTCTGGCTCGCCGTCGGTTACTGGTTGGGACGGCAGCAAGAGGTGCTGGCCCGGCGGCAGGCTCGAGGCGACCTCGCCGCGCAGCCGGCGGCAGCGGTCGCTACTTCACCTTGACGATGATCGTCGCCGACAGTCTCTCGACCGTGATAGAGTCGCCTTCGCCACCCCCGCCGGCGTGGCGGAGGTAAAAAGTCATCCGATACCGCTCGCCCTCGCTCTCGACGGTGGTTTCCTCACGGCCGTAGGTTTCGCCACGTTCCTCCTTGGCGCGCAGCGCGATGAGCATCGAGGTGAGGTCGACGCTCAGAGCGCTCGCTGGGTCGCCGGCTCGGGCCAGCTGCAGCGTCGCTCCGTCTAGTGAAAGCTCCGTCACACTGTCAAGCATCGTGGACCAGCGGGTCGAATCGGCATCGGAAAGGTCGAGCCTGTAAACGTAGTCGAAGCCGGTTACGGTGACGGGGTTCGGCCCCGAGGGGTCGATGGCGTAGCCCTCCGGTTCGCTTTGCCAGCGGCTGATGTACTCGACGCCCATCTCACGCATGGCAGTCCGCGGTGTCAGGTCGTCGGGGAGCCGCTCGGGTTCGGCATACCAGTCGCGGATGCGGTTGGCGCCGTGGAAACCGATGACGTACTCGACTATGTTGCTGATCTCCTTCTTGCGCTCGAAGGGGAGAGCTTTAGCCGTCCGCTCGAGCTTCCCGTCCACCATCACCTCATCGGCGTTCAAGATCCGGCTCAGACGATCCAACTGGCTTCGCCGGGCGAAGGCGGTCGCCCCCCAGGGTCCGAAAGCGGCGAGCGCGGAGACGATGCATAGCGAGATCGGTACGATCCTGATGTCCGCCTTGCGCCGGAAGCTGAAGTAGAGTGCGATGCCGAGAAGCCAGGCCGTCGCCACGACTACCAGGTAGCGGTTCTCGGTCACCCCGTAGTCGGAGATCCGGGTGACTATGGCGACCGAGATCAACACGATCAGTGGATAAAACGCCCAGTAGAACAGCTTCGCGTACGGGACAACCCACTTGCTCTCCGGGTTGTTGCGGATCGGATGAACGAGCAGCAGCGCGAGCATCCCCGCCAGCGACACGCCAATCACCGGATAGCCGACCCAGCCCTTGGGCAGATCCCACTGGATGATGATCTTAGCCATGTACGCGTAGAGGATGATCATGTACACGACGACCAGCGGGATGAGCACGTACTGGGCAAAGACACGCAGCGCTGTCGGATAGTCGGCGACTCGCTGCAGGCCCAGAATGTCCTGCGGGATACCTGCTAGGAAGAACCAGGTGCTGTAAACCAGGACGATCCAGTACCAGAGTTGCAGATAGGTTTCGCCTTCTATATCGAAGCCGAGAAGCGTGTCGCAGGCTCCGAGGGCGAGGGACAAACCGACATAGAGGACGGCGGAATAGAGGACCGCGGTGGCGATCCTCAGAAACATCACCTTGTTGTACTGCCAGAAGCCGTTCTCTTCTCCGGCACGGCCGTGGAACGGCAAGAACGAAGTCGCCAACAGAACGGCGGCGAGCAGCAGGAGATAGGATACGACGTCGGCACCCTTGACCGGGGTTGGCAGGACCAGGTAGTAGACGACAACTGCGATCAACCCGCTGAGCGTTACCCCCAGGTGGAGCTTCCTGGACCATCCCCGGCTCTCGGCGAGGACGCGCAGGGCGTAGAAGAAAGGGATGCCGAGGATTGCCGTCATGATGACGGGCCAGAGCGACTGGCTCGCCCGGTCGGCGTCGAACTCGAGCTCGATGATGAAGTGAACCGCGAAGGCGGCGACGATCGCCGACATGATGGCGAGCGGAAAGCGCTCGAATGTTTGTCGGGCTTGATGTGCTAAGGCGAGCAGTGAGGCGAAGCGCTGTCTGCGGGTCTGCTCACGGGCCTCCATCTTGGACTCTCCGCGTTAGCGACCGTGGCGGCGGGCTGGTGGGGCTGTCGCAGCTGAGGAAAGTTGTCGCGAGTCTTGTCTTCCGGAATGCCCGATGGCCTACGTGCCGGCCTTCGAACCTTCGCCTTCCTTGCCGGCCATGTCGGCCATCCGTTCCACCGACTTCAGCATCTCCGCCTTTACCTCTTCGAACTCCGAGTCGCCGCCAGCCGCCACTGCCGCCGCGTTGAGCCTGCGGACCAGATCGATGAAGCGGTCGACCTCCTCGCGGAGCGCGAAGTAGCGGCGCTCGCTGGTTAGGAACGGGTGCGCGCCGTAAAGGAAGCCCGCCAGGACGATCAGAAGACCGACCATGATCGTGGCGTACCAGGCGAACAAATTCCTCAAGAAAAGGAAGCTGCTCAGCACGATGGCCATGCCGACGATGGCAGTGACCAGGCCTATGTACTTATTGAAGTTGCGGCGCCAACCACCGTGGCCCTGATCTCCCATTGGCCTCCTCGACTGTCCACGTTAGGGCACGGCAAAGGGGGGTCGTACTAAATTAGGTCTTGACGCCTGAATTACAAGGACTTGCAGGCTCACCGGCCGCCGCGTGGGCCCAAAGCGTAGGTTCGCTTACAGTATGCAGCCCCGCCGTTCCACGCGGCGACCCGCCCGAGTATCTTCCTGAGTCGGCACCACAAGAGGCGAAGGCAGGGGGGAATGACTTCCCAGCAGGATAAGCCAGGACGGCAAGAGGACGTGACTCGAAAATCGAGCGCGGTGGAAAGCGACCACCGCAAGCTGGAAGAGCTGAAGAGGAGTGAGGCGCGTTTCCGCACGCTGGTCGAGCACGCGTCCGACGCCTTCTTCGTGATCGATGCCGAGTGGCGTGTGCTGGATGTCAATCAGCGTGCCTGCGACAGCCTGGGCTATGCGCGCCATGAGCTGGTCGGTATGAGCGTCGCCGAGTTCGCGGACCGCACACCGGATCAGGTAAGCGAGGTGCTCGGTCAGCTCGCGCCCGAGGAGGCGCTGTCGATCGAAGGCCACCACGTGCGCAAGGACGGCTCGAGGTTTCCGGTGGAGGTGCGGATCGGCCTTCTGGACGAGGGTGGTCGCAGGGTGTGGATCGCGCTCGCCCATGACATAACCGAGCGGAAGGAAGCGGAGACGGCGCTGCGCGCCAGTGAAGAGCGGTTCGCTGCCATCTTCAGGTCGGCGATGGACGCCATCGTCATCGTCGACTCCGAGCTTCGCATCACCATGTTCAACCAGGCGGCGGAGCGGGTGTTCAACTGCATGTCCGCCGACGCTCTCGGCTGTTCGTTTCGTGATTTCCTGTGCACGGACTCGAGGGCCGCGCTCGATCAGTGTGTGAGATCGGTCCAGCGGGCAGAGAGCCGGTACTGCTATCTGTGGGCGCCCGAAGGCCTGACGGCTGTGCGGGCGGACGGCGGGCGCGTTCCGGTCGAAGCGACGGTGTCGCTGGTGGAGGTCGGCGAGCAAAGGCTCTACGCCATCATCCTGCGCGACATCAACGACCGGATGCGATCCGAGGCAGAGCTTCAGCGGCTGCAGGAGGAGATGGTCTATCTGCAGCAGGAGCTGGAGACGACGCATATGTACGGGGAGATCGTCGGTACGGCACCGCCGATGAAGTCGGTCTACGAAGCCATCGAGAAGGTAGCGG
>JBDHKT010000051.1:0-8053 GCA_039586255.1 Gemmatimonadota bacterium
CGCCTCTCTGCGCGCGCGCTCTGCCGCTTCGTCTACGGTCGGCTCTTCGACCTGAGGCTCGGGCTCGGGCTCTGGTTCGGGCTCGGGGGCACTGCCGCCACAAGCCACGATCGCGGCCGCCAGGGCCAGGGTCGCCAACCATCCCACGGACTTCTTCCAGCTGCTAGCCATAATACCACTCCCTAGTGGTTATTGCTCCCGGAGCCGACAGCCGCTCCGCCTGTGAGGTGAGAGGGTGAATCTAAGCGGCCGGACCAGTCAGGCAAGCGGGCACCGGCGGCGGTCACGACCCTGCGGATACGGCCGCTCACGACGTCCAGTACCCAGAGGCCGGTGGCGCCGTCTCGGGTCGATGCGAAGACTATGTGCCTGCCGTCCGGCGCCCAGCTCGGATCCTCGTTACGTCCCCGCTGAGTGAGCTGTCGCAACCCGCGGCTGTCGGGTGCGACCGTGAATATCTGCGGCGTGCCGCCTACCCAGCCGTGGAACGCGATGCGGTCACCGGTGGGTGACCAATCGGGCCCGGCGTTGTGGACGCTGCGGTCGTAGATGTAGGGTGTTACCAACTCTGCCGAGCCGTCATCCAGGTCTTTGACGAATATGTGCAGCTGCCCGAGCCGATCGGAGTTGAAGGCGAAGCGGCGACCGTCGGGTGCGAAGGTAGGCGACAGCGAGTTCGCGTAACGGGCGAAGGTGGCGCGTTCCGGGCAGCAGCCTCGCACCAGGTCGTAGGTATAGACTTCCGTCCGTCCGTTGATGGTGGCGGCGAACCCGAGGTGGGTGCCGTCGGGCATATAGGTTGGCGTCAGGTCCATACCGGGCAGGTCGACCCTCACCGTCGACCGTCCGGCATCCAGATCGATCTCGTAGATCGCCGGATCGTCGTCCCTGTAGGACATGTAGGCGATCCGATCCCCGGCCGGCGACCAGGCGGGAGAGAGCGCGATCGAGCTGTCGCGCGAGGCAACCCGCGCCGCGAAGCCGTCGCTGTCGACGACGTAGATCTCCGATCCGCCCGGTCCCTGTGCGACAAAAGCGATGCGCGTCGTGGCGACTCCCGTACCGCTCGTCGCCCAGCCGAGCACCTCGTCGGCGGCGGCGTGGAGCGCGTAGCGGAACTGCGGGTGCCGGAGCGGCGGAAGCTCGAATGCGCGTACCTCCTGCAGCAGCCTGTAAACGACATCGTGCAGAGACAGCCTCAACACCGGCTCATCCGGCGTGCCTTCGACCGCGCCGACGACGAGCCAGACGGCGCCCAACTCGTCCCAGAGCCCGTAATTGACCGGTCCTTCGACCGGGACATCTTCGGCGACCGGCATCACCTGGAACCGATCGCTGTAGTCGAGGTCGCGAAGGATCATGCGGCGCGCCGTGTCGGCCAACTCGCGGAGACCGTCAGGCGCGGGGATCAGCGGCATGACGACGCCGGGCCGGTAGGACGGCTGATAGACGATGCCAAGCCGCACGTCGGTGGGGATGCTGTCACGGACCGGAACCTGCGCCGTGGCGAGCGTCGGTATCAAGGCGAGCGCCGCCACGATGGCCGGCACTGTATTGGCGAGTATATGGCTCGAGCGTTCGGTGTCCATCTATCTAGTACCGTGACGGGTCGAAGAAGAACGAGACCCGCAGCTCGTCGGCCGGGTAGCCCTCGGGCAACGCCCCGAAAACGCCCCGGCGGGCGGCCGCCTCGATGGCGCCGCGCGCCTCGAGATCGAACGCCGGGTTACCCGACCTCCGCACCCAGGCGATATCGGTGATCGACCCGTCTCTCAAGATCGTGAACGCAACCTCCGCCCGCAGGCGCGGGCTGCCCGTTGGCGGTCTCCAGTGTCGCCTTATCTGCAAGATAATATTCGCCGCATATTCGGGATACTGAAATGGGGCGCCTTCGAGGCGTACCGGCACGTCGGCGCCCTCCGGGGACTGCTCCGCCGTAGCCGCCGGGCGCTCCTCCAACACGGGCTCAGGTTCCTCCTCCTCAGCGCCCTCCTCCGGCTCGGCCTCGACGGGTGCCGGTACCTGTTGTGGCTCGGCCTCGGGCTCGGGCTGCCTGTCCAGCGGTCGCACCTCGGGCTCCTCGCTGGGAGCGGAGCGCTGCGGCTCGGGTGCCGGGACGGTGCGGACCGGCGCGGGGCGCGGCACGGAGACGAGCTCTACCTGGTAAACCTGAGGCGGGTCCGGCAGGTCGATGCGATGGGCGCCCCAGACCATGAAGACCAGAGCGACGGCATGGAGGCTCATCGACCCTACCACCGCACCGGGCGGCAGCCCCTCGCCGGCGCCGCGCGTCTCACGGCGCAGTATCAGCCGGGCCATCGAGTCAGCGCCTCCTTTGCACCTCGAGTTCCGCCACAAGTCCCACCGCGGTGATGTCCGCCGCCTTGAGCGCGGCGATCACCTTGAGCACGACCCCGAAATTGGCCCGCTCATCGCCCCGCACGTAGACCGGCGGACTGCCCCTCTGGTTCCACACATCTCGGATCACCGCTTTGAACTCGTCGAGGGAGACCGTGGCATCGCCGATGTAGATGACGCCCTCCTGGTCGATCGTAACGACGATCGCCTCGCTCGCCGGCAGCGGCGCGACCTCCGCCTGTGGCAGCTGCACCTCGACGCCGCCCTGCAGTATCGGCGCGGTGATCATGAATATGACCAGCAGCGTGAAGGCTACATCGACGAGGTTGATCAGGTTGATGTCCGCCGTGAGCGGCAGCGACCGATCCTCATAGAGCCCGCCGTAACGTGCCATCAGATCTTGCCCTCCCGCGCCAGCGCGCCGATGAACTCATGGGCGAACCCCTGTAGCTCGCCGGCGAAAAGGCCGAGGCGACTGGCGAAATGGTTGTAGCCGATCACCGCTGGGATCGCCACGCCGAGTCCCGTTACAGTTGTGATCAACGCCTCGGCGATCCCGGGCGCGACGGCCGTGATGTTCGCGGTTCCCATGACCGAGATCCCGACGAACGCGTCCATCACGCCTACTACCGTGCCCATCAGTCCGAGCAGCGGGCTCACCGTAGCGATGATCGCGAGCCAGGGGAGCCCGTGCGCCATCGCATCCCGCTCCCCGACCTGCTCCTTCTCCATCACCAATCTGAGCGTCTCCACCTGAGCGGCCGAGAGTCCGCCGGAGCTTTGGTCGCGCGGTCGCAGCCCGGAGAAGAAGTTCATCCCGTGCCGGAAGACGCGCAGGTAGGGGGAATCGGGGAGTGTTATGACCGCTTTGTAGGCCTCGTCGAGGTGTTGAGCCTTGGAAACCTGACTCAGCAACTCCTCTTCGAGTACGCGGACCCTGCGCAACTGGATCCACTTCCAGATGATCAGGATCCACGACGCCACCGAGAACGCAAGAAGCACGGCGAGGATCACCCGGGTCACGATCGTCGCTGTAACGACCATGTCCCAAGCATTCCCCGGTAAGGGAGCCTGGGCTGCCAAGACCATCGCGAACACGCTCATTCTTTTATCCCGGCGATCCACCGATAGGTGCGCCGCAAGCCATCGGATAGGTCCACCGCCGCCTCCCAGCCAAGTGCCCTCAGCCTGTCGTTGACCAGGCTGTTCCAATCCAGCTCGCCGGGCCGCGCCGGCGCCCGCTCCACCGGGACCTCTCGCCCGGCGGCGGCCATTAGCGCTGCGGCGAGCTCGCTCACGCTCGTCTCCCGTCCGGTCCCGACGTTGAAGGCGCGATCGTCCAGCCCTGTGCCATCGTCGAGCTCGGCCTCCGACACGATCATGTTGGCCCCTACCACGTCGCCAACGTACACGTAGTCACGGGTCTGCTCACCGCTACCGAAGACGGTGAGCGGCTCGCCCGCGATCAAACGGTTGCAGAATATGGCCACGACACCCGCTTCGCCGTGGGGGTCCTGGCGCGGCCCGTACACATTCGAGTAGCGCAGCGCCACGTAGTCGAGGCCGTGCAGCAGCCGGTAACAGCGCAGGTAGTACTCGCTCACCAGCTTGCTGACTCCGTAGGGTGATTCCGGCTTCTTCGGTGCGCTCTCAGGGATCGGGCGGCTGTCGGCGTCGCCGTAAACGACACCGCCCGACGAGATGGACACGAGCCTGCGGCAGCGCCACTCGCGGGCCGCTTCCAGGAGGTTGAGCAGCCCCAGGACGTTAACCTCGGCGTCGTACCGTGGGCGCTCGACCGAGAGGCGGACGTCGATCTGGGCTGCGTGATGGTTAATGAGTTCGAAGCCACCCTTTCGATCGAACAGTTCGTGGAGCCCTTCGTCCCGCACGTCGAGCTCGACGAAGTCGACGCCATCCGGGACGTTCTCTCGTTTCCCCGATGAGAGATTGTCGACCACCGTCACCGACCAACCGCGCGCGAGATAGGCATCGGCGACGTGTGAACCGATGAAGCCGGCGCCACCGGTGACGAGGGCCGTCTTACTCTGAGGTTTTCTTCCCGACTGCATCCTCTTCCTCGATCCCGAACAGATACCTCGCCGCTTCCAGGATGTCATGTTCTCGACCATCCTCCGCCGCCGCGCGCATGCGCGCCGTCGGCTGATGGAGGACCTTCTGCAACAGGTCGCGCGTCAGCCGCTCGACGCGCTGCTGGTCCGGTTCCGAGAGGTGACCGAGCCGGGCGAGCGCCCGATCGAGCTCCGACTGCCGCATGTCTTCGGCCCGCTCCCGCAACTGCCGAATGAAGGGGACGGCCTGCAGGCCGGAATACCAGCGCCAGAACTTGTCGACCTCGGTCTCGACGATCGCCTCGGCCTTCGGCACCTCGGTCTTGCGGCGTTCGTGGTTGGCCGTGACGATGCCTTGCAGGTCATCGATGCTGTAGAGGAACACGTTCGGCAGCTCGCCGATCTCGGGCTGTACGTCGCGTGGTATCGCGATATCGACAATGAAGAGCGGCGACTTGAGTTTTTTCGGCATGCCGCGCTGAAAGTCCTCCAGCGTGATCATCGCGTGAGGCGCCGCGGTGGAGGTGATGACGATGTCCATCTGCGGGAGCTCTTCCCAGAAATTGGAGAAAGCTACCGCGGACCCGCCGAACTGCTCTGCCAGCTTCTGGGCGCGGACCATGTTGCGGCTCGCCACCAGAATGCTCGACACGCCCTCGTCAACGAGGCACTCGAGGGTGAGCTCTCCCATGTCGCCGGCGCCGATCACCATGCCGCGCCGCCCGCGCAGGGACCCGAAGATCTTGCGGGCCAGTTCGACCGCCACCGAAGGTATGGAAGCCGCCCCCTCGGAGAGACGCGTCTCGTTGCGCACGCGGCCACCGACCGACAGCGCGCTCTGGAACAGGCGGTTAAAGACGGCACGGACCGCCTGTCGTTGGCCGGTCAGGCTGCGGGCGGTCTCGTATGCCTCGCGGACCTGTCCCTGTACCTGGACCTCACCGAGCACCATCGAGTCGAGGCCGGAGACGACTCGGTAGAGATGCTGGACGGCCTCGGGGCCGCGGCGGACGTAGATGTAGCGTTCGGCGGGCTTGGGCAGCTCGCCGGCCTGAGCGGCGAGCGTATCGATTACGCGAGAGATGGCTGCGTCGGGATCGGTGACGTGGAGATAGAACTCGGTCCGATTGCAGGTCGAGATCAACGCTGCCTCCGACACACCCCTGCCATCGAGGACGTGGCTGAGCGCGTCGGTCATCTCGGTAGAGGCGAACGCGAACTTCTCCCGTACCTCGACCGGCGCCGTTCGGTGGTTCAGCCCGATTACTGCGAACGGCATTACGCGACCTCTGGTCCGTTCTCGACGGGTTTCATCGTGGACATATCTCCGGGGCCTCCTTCGCTTCGCGCCTCGCTACAGGAAGAACTGTGTCTCCGGGATGATCATTCTGGCCACGAGATATGCCACAAATACCAAAGCGAACCCCACAACGTTCCATGCCGCTGCCTGGCGCGGGGTCCGCACGCGGCTGAACCGTATCCAGATCGCCAACAGCATCGCCAGCCACGCCAGGACGCCCCAGATGACCTTGGGATCCGACCAGCGGAACCCACCCTCGAAGCGAATCGTCCAGGCCCAGCCGATGGCGATAGCCAGAGTCATGGTGCAGAAGCCTGTGATGAGGGCCCACTCGGCCAGCCGATTCAGCGTTTCGAGGGGCGGAAAAAACTCGAAGACGGCACCCAGCTGTTTGTGCTTGAGCTGGCGGAGCTGAAGCAGGTACATCAGCGCGGCCGCCGCCGATACGAGCCAGCCGGCGTAACCGATGAAGCCGGCGGAGATGTGGATCACGAGCCACGTGCCGCGAAAGGAGAGGACCGAGCCGGTCGGCTCGATTCCGACGATCATTGCCAGTGCGAGCAGGAGCGTAGCGACAGGGGCAAGGAAGAGGCCAAGTGGCCGGGCGGAGCTAAAGCGAGCGAGGCCGGCCATGGCGAGGCCGACGAGCAGCGCCAGGCTGGCCAGGGACGGTCCGAGCCCGACGAGCGGCGGCTCGCCGAACCTTGCCCAGTAGAGGCCGACGCCCAGCAGATGGCTCACGACGGCGAGATAGACGATGATAGCCACCAGGGCGGTCGTGCCCGAATGGGCCTTGGCGAACCGCATCGTATATCTAACGGACGCAGCCAGATAGAGGACCGCAGCGATTGCGTAAGCTACTAGGTGCATGCGAGTGGGAATATACGAATCGAAAGGTCAGAAACTAGACCGGCCGGCTCGGGGAGCCGGCCGGTCGCGTGTCGCCGCTGCAGGCGACTTATGCGGGACTTTGGGCTAGGACGGCATTCTGCGGACCAGCCGCACCGGTAGGCCGACATCGACCGTGGGATGCCGCATGTTGACCAGGCGGAGGGTCGCCGTCCGCTCGGTGACACGCATCACGCGGCCCATACCGACGTACTCCTCGGGCAGTCTCAGTCCTCCCTCTGACCGCCGAGTTCCCACGTAGAGCTCGAACTCGTCGCCGATCTGAATGCCCTGTGTGCGTCCGACGTCGATGAATACGAGATCCTCGGTGCTGGCTATTAGCTGAAGCTCCATGAGCGCGATCAACTCGCCGCCGGGCCCCGCCGACACGGGCTCAGCAAAGACACCCGGCTCGAGATCGAACATCCCGGCCTCGATCGCCTGGTCGCCGAGCTGGACGCGGTCGTACACCTCGGTCAGGATGGCGATCGAAACGTCCTCATGCACAGCTGCGACGGTCGCCAACCCAGTCGGCCGGACCACAAAGCCCCACGGTTTCACGCGCCGCTCGATCCGGACCAGCAGCATACGGTCCCCGGGCTCCGGCGGCTCGCCGTCGGGATGGCTCATATAGAACCGACCGTACCTATGGATCGTTGGGAGCGGTGGAACCGCGAAACCGCGAGGCGCGGTCGGGTCGACAATTTCGCCGCGTGCGCCAAGCTCGGAGAGTGGTAAGAGCATACCGGCCCGGTGGAAATCGGTACTCGTAACAGCGCTCGGCGGTACCGCCGCGATGGGCTGGTAGGTCAGAGTCGTCTCCGCGATATCACGCTCGACGAAGATCGTGGGCCGTTCCTCCACCTGGATCTGCTCGGGGACCTCCCCGACCTCCGGGGTAGGGATCTCCGGTGTGGGCACACGCTCGACGACCTCTTCGCCGGGTATCCTCTCCTCTCCGGGAATCGGCGGGCGTACGACCTCGCCCGGTCCGGGGACCGTCAACTCCTCGGCCGGATAGATCCAGTGCGGGTCCTCAACGACGACGGTGTTGATCCTGTAGATCTCCGGCCACAGGAAGGGGTCGCTGAGATAGAACTCCGCCAGATCCCAGAGGGTGTCCCCAACGCGGACGACGTGCACACGACGGCCCTCTTGGGGCGTCGTCTCTTCCTGAATTCCTTGAGCGTGTAGGGGGAGGGCTTCAGGCAGTAGCGCCGCTAGTGCAATTGCGGCAACGGACAAGAGGTGCTTAGAAGGGCAGGTCGTCACCCTCCTCCAGCGATTCCGCCGGGAAGTCATCATAGTCCTCACCCCTATTGGTCGGCGTCCTCTGCATCTCGAGGGCGCCCTCTCCGCGGCCACCCAACATCACCATATCGTTGGCCACGATCTCGGTCGTGTAGCGCTTCTGGCCGTTCTGGTCCTCCCACTG
>JBDHKT010000584.1:0-2805 GCA_039586255.1 Gemmatimonadota bacterium
CGACTCGCTTATCCTGGCCTGCAGCCAAACAGTGTCCATCAGCCGCTCGCTGCCTCGAGCATGGGGCGCACGATCTCGGGCACCCGCTTTAGCGCTTCCTCGGCGCGCCCCGGCTCGCCCGTACTGGCCTGCGCCATGTGCGGCCGGCCGCCTCCCTTGCCGCCCGCCAGCTTGGCGACCTCGCGCACGACGGCGTCGGCGCGAACACCTTTGCCGATCAGGTCGTCGGTGACCACGGCGAGCAGTGAGTGACGGTCGCCGATTTTCGCAGCGACTACGCCGATACCGGTTCCCAAACGCTCGCGCAGCTCGTCGCCGAACGCGCGCAGTGCCTCGGAATCGGCCGTCTCGATAATCCCCGTCACCACCGTGGCGCCGTTGACATCGACGGCGCCTTCGATCAGCTGCGCCACCTGGTCCACAGCCGCACCCTGCAGCGCCTCCTGGAGCTTTTCCTTCAGCTCGCGCTGCTCCGCCAGCAACGACTCGGTCCGTCGCACCAGAGTCTCCGCCGGCACCTTCAGGGTGCGCCCCAGCTCGCTCAGCAGTCGCTCCTGCTCCTTGACCAGCGAATAGGCGTAGCGGCCGGTCACCGCCTCGACGCGCCGCACACCCGCCGCCGTGCCCGTCTCGGACACGATCTTGAACAGGCCGATCTCGCCGGTGGTCTTCACGTGGCAGCCACCGCACAGCTCCAGGCTGTAGCCCGGCACCTCGACCACCCGCACCGTATCGCCGTACTTCTCGCCGAACAGCGCCATGGCGCCTCGATCGATGGCGTCCCGATACGGCATAAATCGCTTCGTCACCTCTTTGTCCGACCAGATCTCCTCGTTCACCAGCCGCTCGACTTCCTCGAGCTCAACCTCGCTCAGCGGTCCGCTGTGGGTGAAGTCGAAGCGCAAGCGATCGGGCGCCACCAGCGAACCCGCCTGCGCTACGTGCTCGCCCAAGACGGTGCGCAACGATGCGTGTAGCAAATGCGTAGCAGTATGGTTGCGCTGTGTGGCGCGTCGAGCCTCATCTACGACCGCGCGAACATCGCCGGGCTTGAACTCGCCTTCTATCGGGCCAACCACGACGACGTCATCCTCGTGGCGCAGCACGTCCTTCACTTCGAGCCGCCAGCCGTCGCCCTCCACGTAACCGCGGTCACCGACCTGGCCGCCCGCCTCGGCGTAGAACGGGTTCGACCGCAGCTTGAGGAAGTAGCGACCGTTCTCGCGACCGGCCGCCAGGACCTCGGTGTCGACGACGAGCTCGTCGTAGCCGACCCACTCCTGTCGGCCCTTCAAATAGGCCTGCCAGGTCACCCCGGCCGGCACGGTCTTGGAGCCGACCGCCTCCCCGGCCTTGGCCTCGTGTCGCTCCCGGGAGCGGCGCCGCTGCTCGTCCAGCGCGCTCTCGAACCCCTGTACGTCCACCTCGTAGCCCCGTTCGTGGGCTATCAGCTCGGTCAGGTCGAGTGGGAAGCCGAACGTGTCGTAGAGCTTGAAGGCGTCCTGCCCGCTCACCACGCCGTGACCGCCGGCCGGCGCGAGCTCCTCGAAGCGCTGCATCCCTTCATCGATCGTCGCCATGAACCGCTCTTCCTCACCGCGAGCGGCCCGCAGGATGTGGTCGCGGCGGTCCCTGAGCTCCGGGTAGACGTCGGCCATCAACGAGATCACCTCGTCGCAGACCTCGTAGAGCATCGGCTCCCGGTGGCCGAGCAGCCAGGCATGGCGGCCAGCGCGCCGCAGGATGCGCCGCAAAACGTAGCCGCGCCCCTCGTTGGTCGGGAAGACGCCGTCGGCGATCAGGAAGGCTACCGCCCGGGCGTGATCGGCCAGGACCCGGAACGAGACCCCGCTCTCCTCACCCGCCTCGTACCTCCGGCCAACGACATCCTCGGCCCGCCGGATGAGTGGCATGAATAGGTCGGTGTGGTAGACGGAGTCGACGCCCTGAAGCGCCGCAGCGATCCGCTCCAGCCCATCGAACTGCATGAAGACGAGGTTCCAGAGCTCGAGGATCTGGCCCGCCTCGGTCAGGGCCTCGAACTCCTCGGGGCTCAGATCTTGTTTCGCACCCTTCGGCCGAATGTCGTAGTGGATCTCCGAGCAGGGGCCGCAGGGCCCCGTGTCCGCCATCTGCCAGAAGTTGTCTTTGTCGCCGAAGCGCAGGACTCGAGCCGGCGGCAGGCCCGCCACCTCCTGCCACAGCTCGAACGCCTCGTCGTCGCTGTGGTGGATCGTCGCCCAGATGCGATCCGGCTCGAAACCCAGATCCTCGGTGAAGAGCTCGTAGCCGAACTGGATCGCTTCCCGCTTGAAGTACTCGCCAAATGAGAAGTTGCCCAGCATCTCGAAGAAGGTGTTGTGCCGCGCCGTCTGGCCGACCTCTTCCAGGTCGTTGTGCTTGCCACCGGCACGAACACACTTCTGCGTCGTCGTCGCCCGTTTATACGGTCGCTGCTCCTGGCCCACGAACGTCAACTTGAACTGGTTCATCCCGGCGTTGCTGAACAGCAGCGTCGGGTCGTCGGCCGGCACCAGCGACGACGACGACACGTGCGTGTGCCCGTTACGCACGAAATAGTCTATGAACCGCTGCCTGATTTCCGCAGATTTCATCTAGCCCAAACCCAGGTTGACCCTAAGCTTCTGTGGTCCAAATCTCTGGAATCAACTGAATATGACCGAAGGCCGGAGGGTTCTCAAGCTCGACGGGCTGGCCGGGGCTCTGAGAAAGCCTCATTTTCTGGGAATCTGGGAATCTGGGATTCTGGGATTCTGGAATCCGGGAATCGGGGAGTGGGGGGTC
>JBDHKT010000585.1:0-2806 GCA_039586255.1 Gemmatimonadota bacterium
AGGTCGAGGAGCTGAGGCGCCGCCGGGAGGTGATGTTCGTCGGCTACCCGTGGGTACGCATCGGTTACAACCCGGCGCCCTTCATCAACGTTGGCCTCCAGCTTGGCTACATGGCAGGGACCCAGGATGTCGGTGGTTTCGCGGTAGGCCTCGACATCATGGCCGGCCTAATCCCGTAGACGGTAGGTGGTGGCCGTGATTGGCGCGTCCCCAACTCTCAGCGGTTGAGGAACTTTCGGGTAGTTTCGGTGGTTTAAGAGGGTGACGGGGCAGACGAGCCTAACGGCGCCGCGTGAGGTTGACTCACTTCCCTTTTCTCCCGGGCCTTGCGCGGATGTCTCGCCCCGTCCCTTCCTTTCGTAGGGTTCCTGACAGAGGATCCTCGTGGGGGGGATAGCGGGTGAATCCCCTGCCGAATGGTAATCGTAGGCTTTCTCACGTCGCGGTTGCTATATTAGTGCAGCGATGTGGGGTGGCGACCCCGCGGGTAGAGTAATCGGGGAGGAGGGGACCGCATGGAACACGCACTTCGCCGCATCTTCATGTTCCTGCTCGGCGTCAGCCTCGGCTACTGCACCGGCTTCAGAGACGCGAACAACAACGAAAACATGATCTTCGTTCGCATGGTTCATCGCGTCCAGAACTTTGCCGAGCGGACCGTCGGTGAGCCCGGGCGCGCCGTCGAGGACGCCGTCGACGAAGTTGGCCAGTAACTCGCGAACGAGCCGACGTCCGAGCCGGGCGTCGTCGTCCTAGACGGCCTCCAGCAGGGCGACGTGGCCTAGTCCCCCAGCCGCGCAGATGCTGATCAATGCCAGCCCACCTGTCGTCTGAAGTTGCTTCACGGTCTGCGACACGATCCGTGCCCCGGTCGCGCCGAACGGGTGACCCAGCGCGACGCTGCCGCCGTTCGGGTTGATCCTGTCTTCTGGCAGCTGGCCGAGATTTGCGTCGACGCCGGCCCGCTCCTTCAACCACTCCCGGCTGTTCAGAGCTTCGATCGTGCACAGCACCTGTGCGGCGAACGCCTCGTGGATCTCCCAGAGCGCGATGTCGGCGTAGGAGAGACCGTTGCGGGCCAGCAGGCGCGGGATCGCCAGCGTCGGGGCCATGAGCAGGCCGTCGCGTTCGATATCGACTCCCGCCACCTCCCAGTCCAGCAGCCGCGCTCGATATGGTGCCTCCGCGAACCTCTCGAGCCCGCTTTCCGTCGCCACCCAGCAGGCGGCCGCGCCGTCTGTGAGCGGCGACGAGTTGCCTGCGGTCAGCGTCCCACGCACCCGGTCGAAGGCCGGGGGTAGCTTCGCCAGCTTTTCAAACGAGGTGTCGGCGCGCGGGATGCCGTCACGCGTGAACCCGGGGAACGCGTCCGAGGCGATCACCAGATCGTCGAAGAAGCCGCGCTCCCATGCCGCAACGGCGTTCTCGTGACTGGCCAGGGCGAAACGGTCCTGACTCTCTCTCTCCAGCTTCCACTCCTTGGCGGTGATCTCGGCGTGGTCTCCCATCGTTAGCCCGGAGGTGCGTTCCTTGACGCTCGGCGCACGCAACTTCAGGTGACGCGGCCGCAGCCGGCCCAGCGTCTTCAACGCGGCCGCAGGGCCTTTGGCCTGGGCGAGGCGCCGGATCGTTTGGCTCATTCCACGCGTCAGTCCCACCTGTGTTTGGCTCATCGCTTCCGAGCCGCCGCACAACGCCAGCTCGATACGGCCTGCCTTCATCTGTGCTGCGGCGGCCGTTGCCCCCGCCAGGCTGGTGGCACATTGCTGGATCATCGTCAGAGCGGGAACGTGGGGCTCGAGACCCGCGTCCAGCCAGACCTCGCGCGCGATGTGGCTTACCGAAAGCGATGGGACCACGGCGCCCCAGACGACGCAGTCCGGAACCGCATCGCCCCTAAGCTTCTTCTGCGCTGCGCGTGCCACCGGGGTTGAGACTTCCACGGCGTCGAGTTGTGCCAGCGGCCCATCGATCGAAAAAGACGTCGGTGTCGTTTCCGTCGCCGCTCGGGCTCATTTTGCCTCCTCAGCCGACGTTCGGTCTATCGACTCGTTATCCATCGTGCCTGCTGTGCGCCGCCTCGGCTCTCCGCACCACCCATTGGACCACCCCCAAAACCCGGCACTTGGGTGATCAGGTTCCCGCCAGTTCGGCTACTGCTGCCAGTACGGCACGTGCGACCTCGCTCATGAACCGGTAGTCGAGCGTCTCGGCGCTGTCCGTTGCCATATGGTAGTGCGGGTTCCGCAGGAAGGCTGTGTCGGTGATCATCAGCGCCGGGTAGCCCCGGTCCCAGAAGGAGGCGTTGTCGCTGAGTCGTGTCAGGGGAAGCGCGAAGCCGCGCAGTATTGTCCTGTAAGTCACCAGCGTCAGCCCGGGCACGTACCGCTCGGTCGAGCGCTGGAAGGTCCGCAACAGGCGGCGCGAGCGGCCGTCGCCCACGGCGGCCAGGAAGGTCCCAGAGTCGGGCACGTGCTTGAAGACCAGCGGCGGTACCTTCTGACTGCCTGACCTGCGGTCGGTGTATCCCACCATCTCCAGAACCAGCGCCCCTGCGTAGCGCTGCTTGCGGCGCCGCGCTTGCCCGGCGAAGCGCGAGCTACCCACTCGGTAGGTACCTACGAAGTCCTGTGGCTCCTCGAGGTTGAACCCGACGAACTCGAGGGGGCGCTGCGGCTCCAGCCCGGCGGCATGGCGGGCGACCTCGAGCAGCACGGCGACCCCGCTGGCGTTGTCATCGGCGCCCGGCGTGTTGGAGACCGTGTCGAAGTGGGCGCCGACCAGCAGGGCCGGGAGGTCCGGGTCG
>JBDHKT010000586.1:0-2365 GCA_039586255.1 Gemmatimonadota bacterium
AGGAACCCCTCACGCTGATATCCCTCGCTGCCCGCGACTTTGCCGTCCTCGGGGAGCAGGTCGAGCTCGGCGGGCAAGGTTGTACCGCCGGGTAGCGCATCGGCCAGGGCCTCGAGCAATTCGCGCCCGCGCGCCTCGGTCAGCTCGCCTTCGATGGCGTTCACCTTCACGTACGTAGCGCCCTTCAACAAGAGCGCTTGGTAGGGTGGTGATACGGCCGCCTCGATCGCCCCGGGCAGGGGCACTCCACCGGCAGGATTCTCTTGGTTGAACACGCCCAGGGCGTTGAGCGGCGTGCCCATGTCGTAGAGATCGACGCTGACCACCAGATCACCCGAGGCGAGGTCCGCGGTCCTGCAGGTCTGCACGTCGTACTGGACGAACAGTTCGGCTGCCCCGTTTATGTATTCCCACAGGTTGTCGCCGTCGTAGGTCAGTACGTCGCCGGCCCGTGTCCAGCCGTCGACCTCCGGGAAGTCCGACCCCTGGCCGGAGCAGGAAAGAAAAGAGACTGCAAGGACGAGGGCCGTCAGCGATATGATCCGTTTCATTTCATGCCATCTCGTTCACGCCAGGGTCAGCAGATCGTGCACCTGGAGCATGTTGGGCAGAATGTCTATACCGAAGGGACAGGCGCCGGCACAGTCGCCCCCGCAATCGCGGCAGGCGGAGGCGTCATTGCCTTCGAGGCCCGCGTACAACTTCATGGCGTACTTCTCGTTCCCCTGTCCTTCATAGTAGTAGGCGTAGCGCATGATCGTGCTCACCGGCACGTCGTAAGGGCAACTCCCTCCGCACGCCGCGCATCCGTGACGACAATACTGATCGTTCAGCGCCAGTCTGCACTCCTCCAGCATCTGCAATTCAGCCGCGCCGAGTTGGGTGCCGGAGAGCGGGACCACTTTGTCGACCAGATCGAAATCGGTGAACGCGATGCACGCTGTGTGCATGTCCGGATTCTGGAGGACCCAGTGAATGGCGCCCAGCCGTAGCTGCTCCTCGGTGAGCAGGCCGTACTGCTCGACGAACGGGCGCGTGCGTTCGTACAGGTCCTTTTGCCTCTGGCTGCGGGCCTCGAGCCGCTCTAACGCCGCCTCGCGGGTCTGACCCCGGCCGGTCATGCGCTCGATGTAACTCTCCTGTTGCTCCGTGAGATTGTCCGGATCTACGGGCTCCCAACGCAGCACCCCCGGCCCGGTCTTCATCGCCGTGGTTCCCACGTCGTTGGCCTTGCAGGCCGCGATGATACGGTCTCCCTCCTCGTAGTTGAGGAAGTTGTAAACCAGCAGCATCAGGTCGAAGCGACCGTCCTCCGCGGCGGCTACCAACACGTCGGCCATGCTGGCCTGGTCCGGTCGCCCAGGGCCGTGGTAGGAAACGCTGTTGAAGCGAACCCGTCCTTCAGCCTTGAGCTGGTCCATCGCGGCGTGGTAGCCGGGGTGGCTCAGCGCTTCGACCGTCGAAGCCAGGTGTATGCCGTAGGCGTCGACGTAATCGGTACCCAGGCGCTCGAGGCTGCCGCGCACGCGATCGACTATCGTCTCTGCGGTGTCGTCATCTCTGACGCGACACTTCGAGGCGATGAAGATTTTCTCGCGGTCCATGTGCTGCATCGCTTCGCCGATCGCCCGCTCGGCGGCCCCACCTCCGTAGCCCTCGGCCGTGTCGAAGTAGTTGACCCCTTTGTCGTACGCGTAGCGGACAACGTTGGATTCCTTGAGCGGTACGGTACCCATGCCGACATCGGAGACGCGCCAGCCGGTGCGACCTAGGGTGCGGTAGCTCTGGATCTGTGCGTCGCGGCGCGGCGGGGTCGGGAACATGCTGGGCGTCGTACCGGCGGCGGCGGGTATCGCACCGCCCCCCCCGCCCACCAACGCCGCTCCCCCGGCCAGGACCGCGCCACCTACTTTGACGAAGTTCCTGCGGGAGATCTCGTCGTGCTGCGGCTCGGACTTGGGCTTCTCGGTTCGCTACATAGCCTGTCTGGAACAGCTCGGTGGGGTGGGGAAGAGCGCCTCGAGTACTGCGGCTGTCTCGCACCGCCCGGCACTCCGCATCCACCGACATAATAACACCCGAGCGGGGATTTCGCTGCCGACCCGAGACGCGAAAAAAGTTTGCCGTGACTCCAGCGCTGTCTTATACTGGGCGGAACCTACAGGAGGCATTGAAAAGGAATGGACCGTAGGGACTTTCTGAAGAAGACCGGCCCGGCGGTGGCTCTGGCGGCGGTAACCGGTGGCACGGGCCTGGCCTTCCACAACCGCGAGACGACGCGGCGACGGACTCTGTTCGTCAAGACGGCAAGCTTCGAGGTGCCGCCCGATCCCTCGCTCCCGGTCCTGACTTCCGCCACTAACAC
>JBDHKT010000052.1:0-11808 GCA_039586255.1 Gemmatimonadota bacterium
TCAAGAGGGTCAAGCGGATCGCGGCCGGCAATCGATCCGGTCGGTTCATGGGAAGCGAGTTCGCCTACGAGGACATCGGCTCACAGGAGGTCGAGAAGTTCACGTACCGCTACGTGGGCGACGAGACGCTGGACGGCGAGGAGACTTTCGTGGTGGAGCGCTATGCCGTGGACTCCAGCTCGGGCTACTCGCGCCAGACCGTCTGGCTGGACAGGCAGGAGTACCGCCCGCTGCGGATCGACTACTACGACAAAGACGGCGAGCTGCTGAAGACGCTGCGCTTCGTCGGGTACAGGCACATCGCCGGCGCGTACTGGCGGGCAGACGAGATGACGATGATCAACCACCAGACCGGGCGGACGACGACGTTGACCTGGAGCGACTACGCGTTCGACATGGGGCTCGGCGCGCGGGACTTCAGCCCGAACGGGCTGGCGCGTGCGAGGTAAACATGTCGACCGCGGTTCGAGTCGGGCTTCGGGCGTGTGGCGTGGCCGCCTTGGCGCTGGCCTGCGCGGCGCCGGGGCTTCGAGCGCAGTGGCGAGCCGAGGTCGCCGCCGAGGGCCGGCTATTTGGACCAGCGTACGAGACGGCGCTCACATTAGAGATCGAGTTTCGCCACTCGTGGGATCGCGGACGGCAGACGTTGAGGGTCGAGCCGTACGTGCGGTGGGACCCGAGTGGTGAGCGCAACCGCATCGACTTCGTTGAGCTGAGCTGGGCATACATGTGGGAGAGTTGGGAGCTACGGGCAGGCCTACGCGAGGTCTTCTGGGGCGTCAGCGAGTCACAGCACCTGGTGGACGTCATCAACCAGCGCGACCTGGCCGTTGGCGGTCAGGGCTACCTGAAGATGGGGCAGCCGATGCTCGCGCTTGCCACCGTGCAGAGCTGGGGGATCGTCGAGCTCATCGTGATGCCGTGGTTCCGCGAGCGGACGTTCGACGGGCGCGCCGGACAACTCTGGTCGCCGACCCCCGTGGACGCGACCGAGCCGGTGTACGAGTCGGGTGCGGAACAGAGTCACCTGGATTGGGCGATCCGCTGGTCGCATACGGTGGGCGATTGGGACTTCGGCCTGTCGCACTTCTCGGGGACGCGACGAGAGCCGGGCTTCGTGCCCGGAGAGGATGCGTCCGGCAGAGCGGTTCTGGTTCCCTACTATGATGTGGTGGACCAGACCGGCTTCGACGTGGGTTGGACGAGGGGCAAGTCGTTGTGGAAACTGGAGGCCGTTAGTCTGAACCCGACGAGCGGGCGTTACCTGGCGGCGGCCGGTGGCCTCGAGTACGCCTTCACCGACTACTTCAGTGTCTTCGCCGAGTATCTGTTCGATAGCCGCGGTGATGCGGCGACGACCTCGTTTGCCGACGACCTCTTCGTCGGCGCGCGCCTGCTACTCCAGGACGGACAGCTGCAGGGTGGCGCCTTCGTGGACCGCGAGACGTGGAACAGTGTGCTCACGCTGGCGGTGAACTGGCGCCTCGGCTCGGCCGCGACGCTGGGGTTGGAGGCCGGGACTTTCATAGGAGACGAGTCCCTGGAACCGCCGCTGGCGTCGCGGCGGCACAGCTATCTGTCCATCACACTCGCCCGGTACTTCTGATCTCGCCTCATTGCGTGGGGCGTCCTATCTTGCAGCACAGCCCAGCCACGTTCATGCACCTGCAGGGGAGGCAGCCATGCGGTTCTCAGTCTGCCTGATCGCACTCGTCGTCATTCCGGGCCTCGCCCAGGGTCAGACCGAGCTGTCACGACAGACTCGGGAGTTCGTGAGTGTCGATGCGCCGGTCGTCGCGCTCGTCGACGTCCGCGTGATCGACGGTACCGGGGCGCCGGCGATCGAGAATCAAACCGTCATCATCCGCGATGGAGTCATCGTAGCCGTCGGTGATGCCGGGGCGGTGGATGTGCCTGATGGTGCCGAGGTCCTAGACCTGTCTGGTCGCACCGTGCTCCCGGGCTATGTGATGCTGCACGAGCACATGTTCTACCCGGCGGGCCGCGGGAACTACAACTCACAGGCGTACAGCTTCCCGCGCCTCTACCTCGCGGGTGGCGTGACCACGGCCCGTACCGCCGGCAGCATGGTGCCGTACGTAGACTTTAACCTGAAGCGGGTCATCGACGCCGGTGAGATTCCCGGACCGCGACTGGACATCACCGGTCCGTATCTCAACGGGCCGGGGTTGGGACTGCTCGGCGTCCAGGCTCTCACAGGCCCCGAGGACGCGCGGCAGATGGTGGCCTACTGGGCGGATGAGGGTATGACGTCGTTCAAGGCGTACATGCAAATCTCGCGGGCCGAGCTGGAGGCTGCCATCGACGAGGCGCATGCACGTGGCTTCAAGCTGACGGGCCACCTCTGCTCGGTAACGTTCCGGGAGGCGGCGGAGCTCGGAATAGACGACCTCGAGCACGGCTTTCTGGCCAGCACCGATTTCGTCGCCGACAAGGAGGAGGACAGGTGCCCGCCGGGGAACGCGAGGAACGCCTCACTGATCGATCTGGACATCGAGGGCCCCGAGTTCAAGGGGCTGGTTCAACATCTGGTCGAGCACGGTGTTGCGATAACCTCGACACTACCCGTCTTCGAGACGTACACGCCGGGTCGACCGCCGGCCGCGGGCGGGGCGATCGACGCGATGCTACCGGAGGCACGGGAGCAGTACCTGCGGACGCAGGTCCGAATCGCCACCCAGGAAGAGAGCGACTGGTCCATCCTTTTCAGGAAAGAGATGGAGATGGAGCATGCGTTCGCCGAGGCCGGCGGCCTGCTGGTCGTGGGCACCGACCCGACGGGTTACGGCGGCGTCGTGGCGGGCTACTCGAACTGGCGCGCGATCGAGCTGCTGGTTGAGGCGGGGTTCTCGCCGGTCGAGGCGATCGGCGTCGCGACCTTGAACGGCGCACGCTATCTGGAGATGGATGACCGGATCGGCAGCATCGCCGTCGGGAAGTGGGCGGACCTCGTGGTCGTTCGCGGGGACCCGTCGACGGATATCACCGACGTGCGGAACGTCGAGCTGGTCTTCAAGGACGGGATAGGCTACGACTCGGTAAAGCTCTTCGGGTCGGTCGTCGGCACCGTGGGCTTACACTAGCCGGCGGCTCCGCGTCGTCATCCGCGATCGACCGGGAGGATGAGGCAGCTCGGGCCGCCCGCGCCCTTCCTGAACTCCGACAGGTCGAGACCGTGAACCTTCACGCCGCTTCTCTCCAGCTCAGCGCTGACGGGTGCGTTCTCGGCGACGTTCGCTATGACCTCGTTATCGGCCAGGCAGATGACGTTACCGGTCGACGGGCCTCGTGGGACGACCTCGACGGTGTCGAAGCCCCTGAAGAAATCGTCGGGGAATACGCCGCGGCAGTAGAGGATCCGTTGGGGTCCGATGGCGCTCATCGGGCCGCCGATGTGCATCCATTCGCTGCCCAGCCGCGCGATTCGAATTTCGTAACCCATGTCGCTCAAGATGGCGCCGAGCTGTCTGGTGCCCTCTGCGTTGGTCCTGCCTGTGAGTCCAACGAAGGCCACCGTGCCCATGAGGATGACGTCACCGCCCTCGACGGTACCAGGCGCCGCGATCTCCCCGATACACGGTTCTCCCAGCGCTTCCAGCGCCTCCGACATCCAGGCTTCCTCACCCCGCCGCGCCGCCAGGCCCATCCTTAGCTTGATGTGGCCGCGAGGTGTGCCTAGCGCGATGTCGCGGGTGAATACCGAATTCGGGTCAGCGGCCAGCTCCGGTAGGTCGATGACCCCGCAGCCAAAGTCGGCCATCGTCGCTTTTAGAGCGTCGTGCTGCTCGATCGTCCGCTCTCGATCGGCGAGCTCCGGGATGTTCGCGCCTGCGTGGGTGCCGACATCGAAGTAGGCGTCGCGCGGCGTAGAGACGACCACCCGCGTCAGCCTGTCGCCCTCATTCCTCAACATGCTCGTCCGGCTCCGGTTCTACATCGGTGCGTTGCGAACGTCTGCGCCAATGGTAATAGACGGGAATCCCCACTAGGGTGAGCCCCAGCCCGGCGAGCGATTCCACCGGTCTGGCGAACAGAGTGTTCACGAGAATCACCGCCATCGTGACGATGAACACCAGCGGGACCACGGGATAGCCCCACGTCTTGTACGGTCTCGGTAGGTCGGGTTGGCGTCGTCTGAGCACGAAGACCGCAGCAGTGGCGGCGATCCAGAAGATGAACGAGACGAACACGACATACGTGAACAGCTGCTCGTAGCTGCCGGTCAGTGAGAGAAGGCCCGCCCAGATGGCCTGGGCAAGAACGGCGAAAGCCGGGGTCTTGAATCGCGGGTGCACCTCACCGACCTTGCGAAAGAAGACTCCGTCGCGTGCCATCGCGTAGTAGACCCGCGGGCCCGCGAAGATGGCGCCGTTCAGCGCTCCGAAGATCGAAACTATCACTGCCGCCGAGATGAGGCCTGCGGCCATATCGCCGTGAAGCGCGGTGGCGGCCCGCTCGGCGATTCTCACGACCCCCACCATTTCGCCGACCGGCAGCGCCGCCATGTACACGAAGTTCACGAGCAGATACAGGGCTGTGATGATCAGCGTGCCGACGACCAGCGCGATGGGAAGGTTGCGCTTCGGGTTCTCGATCTCGCCTGCGACGTAGGTGATGTTGTGCCAGCCATCGAAGGCCCAGGAGACGGCAATGATGGCGACGCCGAAGCCGACGAAAAGCCCGCCCATGCTCAGGCCCGTCGGGTTGAGCGTGTAGTCGATCGGCGCGGTCCTGCCGATGGTGAACCCGAGAACGACGAACGCGAGGATCGCCCCGATCTTCACTACAGTGAATATGTTCTGGATGATCTTGCCGAAGGCGACACCGACGTAGTTGAAGGCCGACAGGAGCAGGATCACTCCGACGGCCACCAGCTGTCCCACCGACAGAGTGAACGTGGGGTCTGCGCCGAAGATGCCGAGCTCCGCCGAAAATATGATCCGCCGGGTCGAGAGGGCGGGGAAGAAGTAACCCGTGTATTCGGCGAAGCCCACCCCCAGCGCGGCGATCGACCCGCCCATCGAGACCAGAAACAGGATCCAGCCGAAGAGGAAGCCGGAGAGGTGGCCGTAGGCTTCCCGCAGGTAGACGTACTGGCCGCCGGCCTGCGGCATCGCCGCCCCGAGCTCGGCGAACGTGAGGGCGCCACAAAGAGTGAGAACGCCGCCCACCAGCCAGGCCAGCATCAGCAACCCGGCCGACGGTATGCTCTGCGCCATGATCCCGGTGGTCAGGAAGATGCCGGAACCGATGACGATCCCCACCATCATCATGATGGAGTCGAACGTGCCCAGTTGGCGTACTAAGCTGCCGCCGGTCTTCTCGTCGGGGCCGCCGTGCGTCATGAGGCCTCCCAAACCCTTCCTGTGGGCTCACGTTAACCCCTGCGCCCGGTGGCAGTCCAGGCGGTGTACCTGTGTCTCTTGCGGTGACCGTTGGGACGGCCAAGCTTCCTTTCACAACACATCGGCGAACGAAGATGAGGAAACGCAAACACCACACGTTGTGGAGGGTCATCGGGCCGTCGGCGCTCGTAGCGAGCTCGCTGCTGTCGGCCTGCGGCACGGACAACGTCAGGCCGAACGTCGTCCTCATCTATATAGACGACCTAGGCTGGAGAGACGTAGGCTTCATGGGGGGCGATTACTACGAGACACCCCATATCGACCGGTTGGCGGCCGAGGGCATCGTCTTCACGAATGCCTACGCCAACGCGCCCAACTGCGCGCCCAGTCGTGCGTCGCTGCTCACCGGTCAGTACACGCCGCGGCACGGTGTCTATACCGCGGGCAACCCGGAGCGCGGCGCCGCGCGCCTGCGCAGACTGATCCCCGCCTCCAGCAAGACGGCGCTGGACACCAGCGTCGTGACGATGGCGGAGGCCCTGAAAGCCGCCGGCTATGCGACGGCGCACATCGGCAAATGGCACCTCGGTGGTCTCGGCTACCTGCCGACCGAACAGGGCTTCGACGTGAACGTCGGTGGCGATCAGCGCGGTCACGTCCCTACTCATTTCTATCCCTATCGTAGAGATGGAAACGAGCTCAGAGACCTGGCGGGGACGGGTCGAGAAGGCGAGTACCTCACGGACCGGCTGACGGATGAAGCGCTCGGCTTCATCGAGGATCAGCACGATGGTCCTTTCTTTCTCTACATGTCCCACTACGCCGTCCACACGCCGCTACAGGCGAAGGACGAGCTGGTGGGTAAGTACCGCGAGAAACGAAGCGCTGACGAACAGAATAACCCGATCTACGCCGCGATGGTGGAGAGCGTGGACGAGAGCGTTGGCCGCATCGTGGCCAAGCTTGAGGAGCTGAACCTGTCGGAGAGCACTGTCATCTTCTTCTATTCAGACAACGGAGGCTACGGACCGGCCACATCGATGGCACCGCTGCGTGGCTCGAAGGGCATGCTCTACGAGGGCGGGATCCGGGTTCCGCTGGTCGCACGCTGGCCGAGGGGTATCGCGCCGGGCAGAGAGGTTGAAACGCCGGTAATCGGTACCGATCTTTTCCCGACGATACTCGACATCGCGGGAGCGGAAGCGCCGAAGCAGGCGCTGGACGGCATCAGCTTACTGAAGTTGTTGCAGGGCGAGGATGTGCTGGAGCCGCGGGCGCTCTACTGGCACTTTCCCGCCTACCTGGAAGCCTACCGTGGCATGACGGGGCCGTGGCGCACCACGCCGGCGGCGGCGATCCGTTCAGGCGACTACAAGCTAATCGAGTTTTTCGAGACGGGTGAACTGGAGCTGTACAACCTGCTTGACGACATCGGCGAGCAGGTTAACCTTGGCGCCGAGCTGCCCGACGTCGTGGAGGAGTTGCATCAGCTCATGATCGAGTGGCGCCGATCGGTTGGCGCGCCGGTTCCGACGGAATTGAACCCGGCCTACGAATGGGAGAACTGAAGATGAGAGCGGCCACTGGAATAGCTTCAGCGGTGCTGGCTCTGTTCCTGATGCTGGGGGCCGCATCGCCCGGCGCGGCTCAGGATCCGCTCACCACGGAGGACTACGGGAAATGGGAGAGCCTCGTGTCACCGACGCTCTCTCTAGACGGCGAGTGGTTCGTCTACCGGATCACTCGCAACAACGAGGAGAACGAGCTGCGGATTGTCAGCCTGGCCGACGATGCGACGTGGGTCATCCCATTCGGGACGGCCCCCGAGTTTTCGGACGACGGGGGTTGGCTCGCCTACCGGGTCGAGCCGTCGGAGGATGAGAAGGCGGAGCTCCGAGAGGCCGAGGTGCCGGTCCGCAACTCGCTGGGGCTCTTCCGGATCTCCACGCGTGACACACTGACCGTCACCGAGGTCGCGTCGTTCGCCTTCAGCAATGACGGCGGCTACCTGGCCATGGAGAAGTACAAGAGCGGGGAGGCCGAGGAAGAGGTGGGCTCGGATCTGGTCGTCAGGGGCCTGGGGAGCGGGACCGATATCAGCTTCGGCAACGTCTCCGATTTCGCCTGGTCGGACGTAGGGCATCTCCTGGCTATGACCCTCTCCACCTCGGGTGGCGCGGGTAACGGCGTGCAGCTCTTCGATCCCGCCACCGGTGTGCTGAGGCCGCTGGACTCGAAGAGCGTCGGCTACAGCGACCTGTCGTGGCGCGAAGAGGCGTACGACCTGGCTTTGCTTCGGGCCGAGCCTGATACGATCCACGAAGATACCGCCCACGTCGTCCTGGCATGGAGAGGTCTCGATTCCGAGGCCCCGCAGGTACTGATTTACGATCCGGCGGAGGAAGAGAGCTTCCCCGAGGGGATGCGGATCGTCGAGTACGAGAGCCCGAGCTGGTCGGATGATGGCGGGACGGTCTTCTTCGGGATCCAGGAACGGAGGCCACGGGCCGAGCGGGAGATCGGCGTCCGGGGCTCGACGACAGTAGAGGTATGGCACGCGGGAGACACGAGAGTGATCCCGCACCAGAAGAACATCGACCGGCGGCTTCGGGCTTCTCGAAGAGCAGCGGTTCGCCGTCGGTCTCGATGCGACGCCCTACGAGGATTACGGCCGGTTCTTCCCCGAGCCCGATGACCTCTACCGCATCGATGTAGCAACGGGAGAGAGGATGCTGATCCAGGAGAGGGTCGGGTCGTTCTATCTCAGCAGTGCCGGCCGCTATGTCATGTATCTGGAGGAGGAGCAGTTCTGGACCTACGATCTCGAGTCCGGCGCGCGGGTGAATGCCAGCGGCGAGGTTCCAACGCCTCTCGTGAACATGGAGGACGATCATCCGAGGCCGGAGCGATACCCGTACGGCGTGGCCGGCTGGACCGAGGGCGACAGCTCGGTGATCGTCTACGACCGCTACGATCTGTGGGAGCTGCGGAGCGACGGCTCGGGAGCGGTGCGACTCACCGCGGGGGCCGAGGATGAAGTCCGGCACCGCTACGTCCGGCTCGATCCCGAGGAGGAGTTCATCAACCTGTCGTCGCCCGTCTATCTCAGCGTTTCCGGCGATTACTCGAAAAAGAGAGGCTATGCCCGCATGCGTCCGGGTGAGGCCCCCGAGCGGTTGATCTGGCAGGACAAGCGGGTGGGCGGTCTCAGGAAGGCTGAAAAGGCCGAGGTCTACATGTACGAGGCCGAGGCCTTCGACGATTCACCCGACTACTTCGTCGGGGACGCCTCGCTCCGCGGCACGCGGCAAGTGACAGAGACCAATCCCTTCCAGGACGACTACGAGTGGGGTCGGACCGAGCTCATCGAGTTCGAGAATCCGGTATCCGATGCCCGCCTCCAGGGGGTCCTCGTTTACCCGGCGGGCTACAGGCGCGGCCGGCAGTACCCGATGATCGTCTATATATATGAGAGGCTCTCGGACCGGCTCCACTTCTACCGTGTGCCATCGGAGCGCAGCGCCTATAACCCCACCGTCTTCAGCAGCCAGGGCTACTTCGTGCTGATGCCCGACATCACGTTCGAAGAACGTGATCCGGGGTTCTCGGCGCTGCAGTGTGTGGAGACCGCGGTGAAGGTAGTCCTCGAGACCGGGATGGTGGATCCGGAGCGCATCGGCATCATGGGACACTCCTGGGGTGGCTACGAGACAACGTTCATCTCGGCGCACTCCGATCTGTTCGCTGCGGCGGTGGCCGGTGCGCCGCTCACCAACCTGGTCAGCATGTACGGGATGATCTTCTGGAACACCGGGATCCCCGAGACCGGTCACTACGAGTACGGCCAGGAGCGGATGGAGGTCCCGCTCTGGCAGGACCCGGAGGCCTACCTCAGCAACTCCCCCGTGATGGCTTTCGATCGGCTGGAGACCCCGCTGCTGATGGCGTTCGGCGATGAGGACGGCTCGGTGGATTGGCACCAGGGGATCGAGGCGTATAACTTCGCGCGACGGTTGGACAAAGAATTCGTGCTGTTGGTCTACCGCGGCGAGAACCACAGCAACAGGCAGAAGGCGAACCAGATCGATTACCACCACCGGCAGCTTGAGTGGTTCAACTACTATCTGAAGGGCGCAGAGCCGGCGGCCTGGATCACCGAGGGTGTGTCCTGGATCGAGCAAGAGGCGAAGCGCGAATCGAAGTAGAAATAGACGAGGCGAGCTTTGTACCCGAGGTGGGAGGTGTCATGTTTTTGCGGAAGATCATCCCTCAGGACAAGGTATACTTCAAGTTGTTCCGAGAACTCGGCGAGTCCGTCCGTGAGGCCGGCGAAGCGCTCACGCGCTTGGCGGAGGATGACTGCCTAGTCGCCGCCACCGCCGCAGAGCTCAAGAAGATCGAGCACCACGCCGATGATCTCACCCATGAGTTGCTCCGCCGCATGGAGAGTACCTTCGTCACGCCATTCGACCGGGAGGACATCCACATGCTGGCCGACCGGCTCGATGAGATCGTCGACACGACGGAGGAGGTAGCCCGCCTGGCGGCCGTCTTCCAAATCGAGCGACTGAACGGGCCCACGGGGGAGATGGCGCGGATCCTGGGTCGGGCGTGCTCCCAGGTGGCGGACGCGGTCGCGGCGCTCCCCGCCACGGCGCCGGTCCTTGAGGCGACCCAAGCGGTCAGGACGACTGAGACCGACGGCGACGCCCTCTACTATACCGCGCTGGCTGAGCTATTCGATAACTCCAAGGACCCACTGGAAGTCATCAAGTGGAAGGACATCATCGCCCACCTGGAAACCGCTATCGACGCGTGTGAGGACGTGGCCGGCACGCTCGAAGGCATAGCCCTCAAGCACGGCTGAGGTGGCGCCGTGGTAACCCTCGTAGTCTTGACGGTCGTCGTCGCATTCGCTTTCGACTTCGTCAACGGCTTTCACGATTCCGCGAATTCGATCGCGACCATCGTATCGACGCGCGTGCTGACGCCGCTGCAGGCCGTGTCGTGGGCGGCGTTCTGGAACTTCGCCGCGGCATTCACCTTCGGGACTGCGGTGGCGAGGACGGTCGGGAAGGGACTCATCGACCTATCCATTGTGGATCCTTGGGTCATCCTGGCAGCTCTGTTGGGCGCGATCCTCTGGGACCTCATCACGTGGTACTATGGGATCCCGTCGAGCTCCTCTCACGCCCTGCTGGGCGGGTACGCCGGCGCGGCGATCGCGAAAGCGGGTGTCCACGCTCTCATATTCAGCGGCTGGATCAAGCCCATAGCCGCCATCGTTGTTTCGCCCCTGCTGGGGTTCCTCTTCGCCGGCACGTTGGGTATAGGCAGTCTGTGGATCGTTCGGAACATGCGGCCAGGCCGCGTGGACTGGTGGTTCCGGCGCCTGCAGCTCGTGTCGTCAGCTGCCTTCTCGTTCAGCCACGGCAGCAACGACGCCCAGAAGACGATGGGGATCATCGTGGGACTGCTCGTCACGAGCAACGTGCTGTTTGCCGACCCCGGGAGCTGGCTTCACTTCCTCTACGTGCCCAACGCCGACCACATGCCGCTCTGGGTGATCTTCGGGGCATACTCCATGATCGCGGCGGGCACACTGTTCGGCGGGTGGCGCATCGTACGCACGATGGGCACCCGCATCACGCAGCTGCGGCCGATCGGGGGCTTCGCCGCAGAGACGGGAGGGGCGTCTTCGATCCTGATCGCTTCGTTCCTGGGTGTCCCCGTGAGCACGACCCATACGATCAGCGGCGCGATTATGGGCGTGGGAGCTACTCGGCGGGCGTCCGCGGTGCGCTGGGGCGTGGCGGGGGAGATGGTGGTCGCGTGGGTCCTCACCATTCCGGCGGCGGCTTTCGCTGCCGGCACCTTCTACTGGCTTGCCCACCTGATAGGAGTGACGGGCTAGCGGCCCGAGCCAGTCGCTGGGGCGACCGGCTGCGGTTGTCGCGGTTTATGCTCGCCGATCCCTTGCCGGGGGATGAAAGGACAGGGGTGTGAAAGATCAGCGGCAGAGGGGTCGCGGGAGTCGGCGATCACCTTGAAGGTCTTCTGGATCCTCTTTTCGCTCTGGATCGTCGGGAAGCTTTGCTCGATCCCCATGCTACTCGAGACGGTGCCGGCGACCCGCTGGCTGCCGGAGATTCCCATCGCGCTCTTGCTGGCGTTCCTGTTGATCCGTGCGGCGCAATTCCTCAGTGCCCGGACCGGACTCGGGCTTCCGTTCCTCGAGGGTTGGCTCGAGGGAAGACCGGTATGGCACCGGCTTCCTCGCGCGGTAAGCCTGTCGTTCGTTATCGCAATCTTGGGGAGCCTTCTGTTCGTCGGTGCCGTCCAGCTGGTCATAACGGTTGACCAGGGTGTCTCATGGGTCCCGGGCCGGCTCGCCGAGTTGGCGGCGATATATCCAGGTTGGTGGCGGGGGCTCTTGGCGTCG